>CAJQQY010000089.1 GCA_905480595.1 uncultured Saprospiraceae bacterium
CCCAAAAACACAAATTTTATATCGAAAAAATTCTCCTTTCCATTTTATTAATTCATTCGATTCAAATATATTATCTACATCTCGATTTTGATCTTTAGGTTTAATTTTTTTCCAAATCAATATCGCATCGAAATAATCAAATGTTCTGTTTTGATAAGAAACAAAATCACTTCTCCGCAGCTATCACACTATACCACCATATCCCTTTTTGAAAGGCATCATACTGACTCATCGACCCGACGAGGTTTCCATGCTGAACTGTTGACCTAATTTTGAATAATTTCAATACCCATTCAATTGGATAGGAGCGTTTACATTTTTCATGTAAATTTCGCAGCGATACCCCAACTCGGTCATTAAAATTTTCAATATCAATATTTTTAAAACCTATCAAATTCATATGGTTGAAATGTTCTTCCTCCGTATCAATATCTTCGATGGCCCAATTGTTAAGCCATTTCTTTTTCAATAAAATTTCATCTTTTTCGGATAATGGTCTTTTCGTTCGGAGGTACTCGGCGAGTACAATTCTGCCGCCCGGTTTGAGTAAACGATAAGCTTCTCTGTAAAAATCAACTTTATTTTCAGCATGACAAACACTCTCGCAAGCCCAAATCACGTCAAATGACTCAGTAGCAAAAGGAGTGTTACAATAATCTGCCTGCACAAAATCTGTCGTCCCTCTTAAGGTCATCGAACTCGCTCTTTTTTTGCAATCTGCTATCTGTCGTTCGGGAAGAGAAATGCCCACCACAGCTACTTCAAAATGTTTCGCTAACCAAAAAGAACTTCCCCCTAAACCACACCCTGCATCCAAAATCCTATCTCCATTTTTCACCTTAGCTTTGTTTGCTAAAATTTTATTAGTGTGAGAAAGTGCAGCATAATGCGAGTCGGATTCTTCGTCGTAAAAACCAAAATGTAAGGCCGGATTTTCTTTATCATACCAAGCAATTTTATAATCAAATTCCGTTTGGTCATAATATTCTATAATCTCTTTTTTGTCTTTTTTTATCATTGTCATTTGCCAAAGATAAGTATTGTATCTAATTACAATAGGAAATGAATTATAAAACATTAGCAAAAAAATCACTAATTCATCCGCCTCAAATTATCATCCACATCTCGATTCTGATATTTGGATTTAAACTCTTTTCCAAACGAATATCGCATCGAAATCACAAATGCTTTTCGATCTGAAAAACGAGTTTCATTCGTGACAATTCCATTCAACTCAGAAAGTGAAGTAAATTCAAAACCTCGATACACATCATTAAAATTAAGCGTCACCGAAAATTTATTTTTAAACGTTTTCGAAACGAAAAAGTCTAAATTGGAAAATCCTTTCGCTTCCGTCACTCCTGTTTTCCGCTTAGTCATTCCATAAAATGTAGCGCCCAATGAAAATCTTTTGGGCAACTGAATTTGCTGACGAGTATAAATATAAATTGATGGGGTCACACCTTGAACCACCGCTGTCGGATCTTTCATTTCCGAAAGAGAGAAGCGTACGAAATTTGTTGCACTCCATTTTTTATATCCAAAAGGATTCATAATAGAAAAATTAATCGAACGCTCTTGTTCCAAATTTATCGGAGAACTAATCAATCGATCAGTATCTTCATCTAAAATTATACTTACAAAAGTGGGGTTCTTCCGACGACTATAACTCAACTCAAATGAACTTCTTTTGTATTGAAAATTAGCCGATACTTCTTCATTGATACTAGGTTGCAAGTTGACATTTCGAGTATATTCCAAGAAAGGAGTAATGTAAGTTGAGATAGAACTCGAGTTTAGATAATTAGGTCGAGCCACCGTTTTAGCATAATTAAGTGTCAATGCCCAACTAGAATCCAATGGAATATTCACCATGACTTTTGGGAAAAAAATCGTCTGATCAAAATCCACCGTCAACTCGTCTGATGATCTAAATCCACCTTCCACAGAAGTATCCTCCACTCGAACACCTAGGGAATAATCCAACTTTTTTACCTTACCTGAAAGTTGAGCATAGGTTGCAATATTCTCTTCTGAATAATCATACCTATCAGAAAAATAATCCGTCGGCATCCAATATTCAAACTCCGAAAATGCTTCTGCTTGTGCTCCTGCAAAATTAAAACCCATTTCAAATTGCTGATCATCAAATACTTTTTTCTCAAAATCAACTCGAACAGCATAGGCATCAATCATAAAATCCTGATCACGATTTTCAAATATTTCAAAATCATTTCCATTGATGCTATTGGTAATTTCACTATCCAAATTTCGAATATAATTAGAGTATTGTATTCCAAAAAAAAGATTGGATTTACTTTTTGTAAGTTGTTTGTTATAATTTAAGTTGTAAGAAAAAAAACTTCGAACTTCAGATTCATTGACAACTGATTCAAAAGCATTTTCAAGTGTGTCATTTTGAAAGGTGTTCGAAGTAGAAGTGATCGAACCATTAGAAGTATGTGTTCGTAGGTTTACATTTCCAGACAAATAATCGCCATCATTAAGTTGATAATAAAGTCCTCCGCCTACAATAAATTGAGGTCGTTCCACTAAAGAAATTCCACTATTATCTGCATTCAAATTCGAGCTTTCTTTTTTGTATTCTGAATCAAATCCTTCCCAAGGTTGTAATTGATTATAGGAAAAATTAGTTCGAAATTCCAACTTATTTTTCTTAAGTGAAGCATTCATCCCAAGGTAATTATTAAATTCTCGATTCCACGAAGCGACTTCTGTCAAGGTAACAGTTACTCCATCTCCCACTCCTTTTTTTCTTCTAATCAAAATTACGGCTCGTCCTTCTGCTTCATATTTTGCTGACGGATTATTGATTAATTCTATGTCTTGAATACTATTGACGGGAACCGAATTGAGTTCTTCCTGCGAAATTCTTTGATTGCCTAGATAGATCAACGGATTCCCTTTTCCAATCACACTTACACTTCCTCCATCGGTACTGACAAGTATTTTTGGAAACAAAGAAAGCAAAGAAGTGGTGGTTGGTTGAGCAGCAAAATTAGTGTTAGCTACGTTGATTTTAAGATTCCCATTTTTGTTGACGATGGCATCTCTTTCTGCAATAACTTGGACTTCATCGATAGGATTAGAACTTTCTTGGAGGGAAAAATTTAGCTTTATATTTACAGTTAAGTTGACTTCTTGCTCTATTTTCTTAAAACCTAGGCAGCTAATTTCAAGGATATATTTTTGTGATGGAAGCGGATCAAATTCAAATTCCCCATCTTCGACATAAGTGATTTTTACTAGCTCTTTATTTGAAAAATCTTTTAAAATTACATTTCCAAAAAGCATCGGTTTTCCTTCCTGATCGACAATGTTTCCAGATAAGATAAATTGGTCTTGACTGAATCCTAAAACTGCTTGCAACAACAAAATGATTAGACAGGTATTTTTCATGAATCAATTTTTATTTCTTCAAATGTGATTCACAAAAAAAGGAAGAAATCCTATAAAAGTCATTTTTCCAAGGTCTGAAAAAGGGACTAGCACCAGGGCAAACCTAATAAAAGGGTCAATTTTCAATCAAAATCTCTTTTCTCCCTGACACACCTAATTTTTTATAAAGACTCGTAAGATGAGTTTTCACCGTACTTAAACTAATAAATAAATCGCTTGCAATCTCCTTATTGCTTTTTCCTTCTAAGATTAATTTTTTAATAATTGCTTCTCGCTCACTCAATTTTGGAACTGAAATTTGAATTTGATTATTCACTTTTTTTCTTAATTGAAAGACACTAAAAAACAATCCAATAATCAAGAAAACAGATACTCCATTCCACCACAAACTCATGCTATATTTTTCATTCACTTCGCTGAGTTCTGCCATGTTTATCTTACTTTCCAAATGAGCATAATCGTTCGGATTTAAATCGCTTGTCTTAAAATCATCTAGCAAGCTGAGGTAATAACTTTGGTTTTCTTGGATATCTTTTTCCAAAAGATTCTTGTCATCCAATTGCTTTATTCCAATTAATTTCACCATCAAAATTTGCAAGGAGTCTTTGACGAATGGTTTATA
>CAJQQY010000090.1 GCA_905480595.1 uncultured Saprospiraceae bacterium
CATTTCTCCTAACGGTCCTTCCTTCTGTGTAAACCAATAACTTTCCTTTTTCAGGAAACAGTTGGCTCAACATCTTAGTTGCTTCTCGCAAATACCCTCCTGGATTTTGACGCAAATCAACCACCAAGTCTTCCATCCCTTTTTCCTTTAAATCTTCTACCTCTTTCATAAACTCTCGGTAGGTCGTCGCACTAAATCTATTAACTTTAATAAAGCCAGTTCTATTATCCAACATGTATCCAACATCTACACTATAAATTGGAATCGGCTCTCGTTTGATATTAAAACTTTTAATATTTTTATTAGTTCCTCTTTTCACTCCAACTTTAACTTCGCTTCCAGCCTGTCCTCTTAATTTATTGACTAATTCTCTTACATCAGTTTCGCCACCAACTGCAGTTGAATCATTTATTTCTACAATTTTGTCACCTGCTAAAATTCCTGCCTCTTCAGAAGGTCCACCTGCAATCGGAGCAACTACAACTATCGTATCTTCTATGATTATAAATTCAATACCAACTCCATCGAAATTTCCATGCAATTCATCATTGATTCGCTTTACCTGAGAAACTGGAATATAAGACGAATGGGGATCCAATTCAGAAATAATCTTATCGATCGCCTTTTCAATCAACTCATCACTATTTACTTCATCGACATAGCGAGCCTCAATAAACCGAAGCAAATCTTCTATTCTACCATTTCCAATTTTACTAAATTCTTCAGGATCAATTCCATCCGTTTGGATGATTAATTGAGGAGCTGGATTAAGTTGGGAACCAATATACATTCCACCAGCAAGCACTACGGCAAAAAGAAAAGGAAGCCATATATTTAATTTTCCATTTTTGGAATTCTCTATTTCAGGCATTTATTATAAAATTAACTTGTTCTAAAAGAACAAATGTAAGGATTTTCTATCTCCAAGTTTGCAAATAATACGATACTTCTTTATTAGTTTTCATATAAAATGAAACAACTTTTCCTTAATATTGTTTTTCCTAAATCGAATTACCATAACCATTTTTATCAAAAATAATATAGATGGACAAAACTGGAAACATTGATGATATTGATCGGAAGATTCTTTCCATTTTAATGGAAAATGCCAATACCTCATATACAGTTATTGCTAAACAATTATTCGTTTCAAGCGGAACTGTACATGTTCGAATGGCAAAGCTTAAAGAAATGGGTATTGTAACAGGTGCAAATTTGACCATCGATCATACCAAATTAGGATATGATGTCGTAGCATTTTTAGGTGTTTATTTGGAAAAAAGTTCTTTGTACGATGATGTATCTGAAAGATTAAAAATGATTCCTGAAATCGTAAGCGCTCATTATACAACTGGGAATTATGGTATTTTTGCGAAAATAATTTGTCGTGACACCCTTCATTTAAGGACTGTTTTACATGACAAAATTCAAAGAATTTCAGGAATTCAGCGGACTGAAACTATGATTTCTTTGGAAGAAAGCATTAATCGACCACTTACTCTTCAGAAAAAAGAAGAATAAATTTTAGAACCATAATTTATCCTAAATATTTATTCATTAGCCATTTTTTTGACGCCTTCCTATCATGCAGTTTGTAATGTGAATAAGAGTTATTTTGTGGAATAGTTCTTGTTTTATATACTTATTGATTTGCAACATCACCCTCCTAAACTGCAGAATTATGAAAATTGTACAGAAACTATTATTAGTTTTACTTACCCTTTTTATTTGTCAATACTCTTTGGCAGCTTCCTATTACACTAATTTCACTAATACCTTTATTGATACTATTCCTCAAATTGAACCTGAATATAATGGCAATCGTATTCTGGTAAAATCTATCAAGGTGATAAAGAAGAAAGGAAAATCCTACAAAATCCAATATAAACTCGTTAATAATGGTAGAAATAAGATTAAACTTGGTAAGTCTAGTTTGATTCCTATGGACCTAATTATCCAATTTGATAAATCCTTAGTTGAGAATGATTTGGTTGATGCAAAAAATGCAATAATTGAAAGCATAAAAAAGCAATCTATTTCTATTCGTCCAGGACAATTAATTATGGGTAACAAAATTAAGTTTACTCACCAACCAATTCCTCCTTCTGACCGAATTGCTACTGACATAAAGAAAGAGGTGCCAATTGAAGAAGTTGTTGAAGAGAAAATAGTTGAAAATGAAAACCCCCTTATTAAAGAGCCAAAAGAAGAAGTAATTCCTTTCTCAAAATTTGATATAGCGGTAGAAGATATCGTAAAAGAAGTCCCTCTTCCAACTTCGGAATTAGAAAACCCACGAGATCCAAATTCTTCTAAACAACAATTGGATACTGTCAAAGTTAAAGAAACTCTATTGGGAGAAACTATTCTAGTTCAGGAAATTGAAAATCTTGACAAATTAGAAATAGAAGAGACTGAGTCTATTTTAGAAATTTTACCACAAGAGAATTCAGAAATCGAAAGCTCTAAAGTAGTTGAAACAGAAGTTCCAGGTACAATTTCATCAGAAAAAATAGATAATCCTGATCAAATAGGATTCGTTGAAAAAGAAATAAAAATAGAGGAAACGGCCGAAAGTCAAAACTCAAAAGAAAAACTCTGCGCTGATTTAATCATAGAAAATGTGGAGATTTTGAAAAAAAATAAACGATTTGTATTAGTCAAATATACTATCAAAAATATTGGTAATATTCCTATTTCATTGCATGGCCCGACTAAAAAAGAAGAAGATAATATTGCTATTCAATCGCATTTTACCAGATCTCATAAATTAACAAGAGGCTCCATTCCAATTGATGTTTCATTTATCAAAAAAGGAAATAGAGATATAAAAGGTATGATCAATCCTGAAGAATCAGTCACTTTAAAACTAAAAGTTGAAACAAGTAAATTAACCAAATTTACTCCTGTTTTAGCTTTGACTTTAAATCCATTTTCTATTAATTTTGAATGTAATAAATTAAACAATGTCTTTTTTGTTGACATTGGAGATAAGGCTCCAGAACCAATAAATTCAGCTCCATTGAAATCATCAAAGAATGAACCCGCTGGAAAAGTTTCTTCTTTAGAAAACTAGAATTTTAGCTAAAATGCATTCCTAAAAAAAATGGCCATTTGCGAATTATTGCAAATGGCCATTTTTGGAAAAGTATTTTTTTAATTATTCTTTTTAGAAACTTCATCGATAATTTCTTCTAACTTCTTTTTTATTTCATCAGAATCACCTTCTAGATTCTTTAATTTTTCTCTCATTTTTGGATCGTTAGAGATTTCTTCTAATTTCTCTTTCCACTCCTCCCCGTGTTCCTTTATTAATTTCTCCAAATCCTTTGATTCCATTTTTACGTCTTCAAGAAGATTTTTAAATTTCCCCTGAAGTTCCTCATCATTGGCAATCTCCTTCGTTTTCTCTTTTAAAATATCAATCAGTTCTTTAGCAGAATCGGCTGTTTTATCTATTTTTTCATTCTTTTCCTCAGGAGTCCCTTCGCATCCAAAAAAAGAAAAAATAGCCAGACAAAAAAGAAAAATCAAACTTTGTAATTTCATTGTTATAAGTTTTTAATTAAATAAGAATTCTCAAAGGTAAAACTAATTCCAGTTAGTTTTTATTTTTCCAAGGGATAAATCAAGGAATCCATCGAGGAACATTTTTGCAATAATTTGTATAATCATTTCAATTCATTTCCATGAACATAAGTTTTTAGAATTTCAATATTTTCTAATTCACTCGCAGATATTTCCAAAGGGTTTTTATTCAGAATTACAAAGTCAGCATATTTACCTTCTTTAATTGAACCAATTTTATCTTCCATTTTTATTTGCCAAGCAGCATGAATAGTCATTGCTTTAAGTGCATCCAAAACTTCAATTTGCTCTCCATCGCCCATCAAGTTGCCTTCTTTAGTTTTTCTCAAAACAGCAGTTTGAATTAACCTCATTGGATCACTTTTAAACATTGGTTGATCTGCATGGAAAGAAAATTTCAATCCATTATCTTTAACTGAGGCTACTGGTAAAATTTGATCAGCTCGCTCCTCCCCTATAATTTCATTCCTGAGTGCTTCCCCATAATAATATAAATGATTAACATGAATACTTGGTGTCATATTCAAATTGGACATCCTTTTAATTAATGTATCAGAAAGCAAAAGACAATGTTCTAGTCGATGTCTTGATTTTGTAAGTGTAGTATTATAATTTACTTTTTCGAAAGCCTCTATCGTTTCTTCAATCGCAGCATCACCTTGAACATGAACTGCAATTTGCCAACCTAACCGTTGATACTTCTCGACAAAATCAACCATCTCATTTTTTTCTACTAATCTTTTTCCTGCATATCCTTCAGGAATTTGCAATCCATCTTTAGTCAAATCTGAAACTATATAAGGTACTTTTAAATACATTGAACCTGTGTATGGTGAGCCATCATACCAATGTTTAATTCCCAAAAACCTATAGAAATCATCTCCATTATCAGGTGAGTCTGGCAATAAAAAGGCTCTATCATGTCGAGCATAAATGAAGTGACGGACACTAGGTTTTCGTTTAGGAAAATATCCTATGAAAGATAAAAACTGGTTGAACAGTTTTGGTTTTCCAGCTGAAAAGTGTTCATATAATTGAAGTGGTTTTTCATCTTTAATTGTCAACCCTGCGCTTACAATAGTAGTATTTCCATTTCTTGCATATTCATCAAAAACTTCTCGCGTAGCTTGAATCATGACTTTTGGAGTTAAACTTTCTTCGAGCATTTCATTGAATGGTTTTATGGCTTCTTGCTCTGCAATAAAACCTGTTAATTCTCCATTTTTATCTTTTTCATAAAAACTCATTTCGGTTGGGTCAGGCGTATCTTTAGAAATTTTGGCTAATTCAAAACCCTTGGAATTTGTCCAAAAGGAATGCAAACTCTGTGATATAATTAAAATAGGATTTTCAGGTGCGATGCTATCCAAAAAATCAATTTGAGGAGCTTCTAGTCCTTTTATCAAAATTGGATCAAAACCTCGACAAATAACCCACTCTCCTTTTTTATACTTTTTTAATTCAGCACTTAAATGATTCCATAACTCTGTAGGAGAAGAATGAGTGAAGCCAGATAAATCTACCATCTCATGCAGAAAAGTTGACAATGCAGGATGAGTATGACTATCTATGAAACCAGGAAGCATAGTTTTGCCCTCCAAATCAATCAGAGTAGTTTCCTCCTTCTTAAAAGCCATAATTTCATCTTTGGAACCAAGCGATTTTATAATTCCATTCTCTACAAAAACAGCTTCGACATTCTGAGCATCCTCCTCTAACGTAATTATTTTTCCATTAAAAAAAATACTACTCTTTTCTTTTGCAAAATCAATCATCAGATATTGAGTAAAAAGAAAAAGGGAAAATAACACAGACGCGAATACAATTACATATTTAAATTTGCTCTTCATTCAGATTTGTTTTTTTGTAAAAGGAAAAATCAAAATTCTTAAATTTATTTCAAATAGGAAAAAACGAAAAATGTCCATCATTCAATACATAGATCATTTTCAAGTTTCAAAACGTAACCTACTTAGATCCAAGAAATCGCCAATCTAATTCTTCACTTCGTCAAGTATTGGAATCCTAAAATTTTCTACCACCGAAGTTTCAT
>CAJQQY010000091.1 GCA_905480595.1 uncultured Saprospiraceae bacterium
TTATTAATTTTTGAGATTGGAGCGATAAGATATCTTTATCAACTTGTGTCTTATTCCAATCAGCTATTTTCCAATTCATTTGAACTCCTAAAATTCCATATGGGGCGACCTCATTTGCTAAAAAATTCAAAGGATTTGGATATCCAACTCCAGCTTGAGCAAAAGCACTTAGTTGTGGTTTTTTTTGAGCATCTATCATATCCGATTGTGACAAAATTGCATCTCGTTGTAATTTGAAATATTTTTGTTCAGGACGTTTTAAATTTGGAATTTCCGTAGGAGTGGAGAGACTTGGCAAAGTAAGTTTTGCATCATTTGAAATTTCTTCTCCAATTAAAATTGACAAAGTATTAACCAATCCTGCCACATGAAAACCCAAATTTTCCTGCATTGATTTGATCTCAAATTCCTTTACTTTTATTTTAGTCAATTCGCTTTCTAGCAGAACACCCATTTCCAATCCTGCAGCAACTTGTGCTTTTCTCGCTTCTAAATCTTTTAGCGAAATATCAAATAATTTGGCTTGCTCTCTAAGCAAAGTGATATTTGAAAATAATTGATTTATTCGTTCTCGCAAAGCAAACCGATCGACTTCAATATTTTGCAAATCTGCTTTTAAATTTACCTCTTTTATTTTTCGTTGAGCCTCATTGAAGCCTCCATCAAGAATTACATATTGAGCTTCGGCGTAAGTTCTTATGGACCAAATTGGTTGATCAATTTCAATTGGAATCATTGGATTATCACTTTCCAAGGAAACACTTTGAGTTTGGATTCTTCCATCTGCTTTTAAAAAAAACTTTGGCTTTTTCGCAATGTCAAGTTGCTCCATTTCTTTTTGGTAAATCTGTGCGAGCAGGACTGAGTTTTTTAAAATTGAATAGTTTTTCTCCAAAAGAGAATAGGCTTCAAGTAGTGATAATTCTGATTTTGTTTGTCCAAAATTCAGCGTGGAAATCAATAAAAATAATCCGATAAAAAAAATTCGTTGTTTCATTTTAACTTAATTGTTTAACCATCTGGTTAATTTGTATGCAAAAAAAATCAATCTGTTTTAAGAGCGCTTTTGACAAAATCTAATATCACCTTTTTCCGCTGGATCATTAGTTGATCAAAGTCTTTTTCCGATACTTCAAAAAGAGTTTGGAAAATTGGTTTGGTCATAAATGGGAAAACGGTCATTCCAATTATATTTAAAAATAATTGGATTGGAGGAAATTCTTTTATATTTCCTTGATTCATTTCTGACATCATTTCCATCATAAATTTTTGGGCTGATGGAAAATGAGTAGACTTCTTTTTTATCTCTTCTACAAACCTTTCTTGCTTTTGGGAAAGCTCCGACATCACAAAAAATGGAATTTCTGGATGCTCTGTCAGCGTATCAATATAGGTGTTGATCAGTCTTTCAATTTTGTCCCAAAAGTTTCCTTCATATTCAATCGCTTTCGCTAAACGAGGAATCATAAAATTCAAAGTATCCTTAATAATTTCATGATATAATTTATCCTTCGAGCGAAAATAGTAATGCAACATGGCTTTATTAATCCCTGCTTCATCTGCAATTTCTTGCATTCGTGCAGCCGCAAAACCCTTTCTAACAAAGTGCTTTCGAGCGATTTCTAATATTTCATGTTCTGTTACTTTTGCCATGTTAACCACAAAGTTAAACTAAATAGTTAAAAAGTCAAATGGAATTAAATTCTAATTTAATTTTTTGATGGTTGGCTGAAAACTTGGAGAAGAAATAACCACATTATCCCCTAAGGATAGGTAAGGATTTTCATTTTTATTGACGACAATTTTAGCTATTTCCTTTCCAATCAAAATCGTCAAAATCAATTGTTCATTTTGATTTATAATAGAAACTATTTCTCCAGTTATTTGAAAATTTCCACTCATTTTTTCATTAGAAAATATTTCCAACGGATGTCCTTTTTGAATGATTTTGCCATGATCTAAAACCAAAACATGATCTGACATTTTTAAGACTTCTGCCAAATCATGACTAATTAAGATGGTAGTCAAACTATATTCTCGATGAACCTCTAAAATATATTTTTGGATTTTACTTCTCATTTCTTCATCCAATGCAGAAAGTGGTTCATCCAATAATAGCAATTCTGGCTTTTGAACTAAAGCTCTTGCAACGGCAACTCTTTGTTGTTGGCCACCAGAAAGTCGATAAGGTTTTTGATTCCGGAGGTCTCCAATTTCCATAATTTCAATTAACTCATCCAAGATTTTCTTACTTTGATTTTTGTGTAAAGCAAAGCTTAAATTTTCAAAAATAGTCATATTGGGAAAAAGAGCATAATCTTGGAAAACAAAACCAATTTTTCGTTTTTGAGGAGGAAGATTTATTTTTTGGGAACTATCTAACAATATATTTCCGTGAATGGAGATTTTACCTAAATCTGGTCTTAATAGACCAGCAATAATTCGAAGCGTAGAAGTTTTACCTGCTCCAGATTTTCCATAAAGAGTTACAAATTGTCCTGTTTCGATTTCAGTTTTGAAATCGAGAAGCATGTCGCCAGATGATGAATTCAACTTTTTTTGCAAAAATATTTCTATCATTTCCAAAATCGTTTTAGATAACCACCATTCACAATATATACCAAAAGTAGGATGGAAAATGTCAACGCAAATAAAATTAATGAGTAAGAATTCGCTGCGGAATAATTTAAAGATTCTACCTCATCGTAAATAGCAATTGAAGCCACTTTTGTCACTCCAGGCATATTTCCGCCAATCATTAAAACTACTCCAAACTCACCAATAGTATGCGCGAATGCTAAAACGATTCCCGTCAAAAGTGAAGGCTTAATATTTGGGAGTAGGATTTTGAAAAGGGTTGTGAGTTTCGATTTTCCTAACATATAACTTGCTTCCAAAAGTGATTTTGATAAGTTAGAAAAACCAGATTGAATCGGATGAACCATGAATGGCAAACTATAAATAACAGAGGCAAAAACTAATCCTTCAAAAGAAAATACTAATCTTAATCCTAGCCATTCATCTAGCCATTGACCAAATCCATTCGATGGACTGAAAGCAATCAATAAATAAAATCCTAAAACAGTTGGAGGCAAAACTAGAGGCATACTAACCAAAGTTTCGATGATAGGTTTGATTTTACTTTTTGAAAATGCCAACCAATAGGCTAAAGGAATCGAAACCAACAATAAAATAATTGTGGTAACGAAAGCTAATTTAAAAGTTAAAAAAAGTGGTTCCCAGTCCATGCAAAATTAAAATTAATTCGAGGTTGAATACCCAAAAGTATTTAAAATTTCTTTACCCTTTTTGGAAAAAATAAAATCAGAGAATTTTAAGGCTATATTTTTTTTGGCGGGATCATTTTTCAAACAAACGATACCTTGGGCGATAGGTGAATATATTGATTCATCAATTTCAACCCAATTTCCTTTGTCAATCATTTTTGGAGAAAGAACCACAGATTTGGAGGTGAAACCAATTTCTGCAGCTTGAGAATTTACAAATTGGTTGACTTGCGCGATGCTTTCTCCATAAACTAATTTCGATTGTAGTTCCTCAAAAAAATCATAATGTCTTAAAACTTCGATTGCAGCATTTCCATAAGGGGCAGTTTTGGGGTTAGCAACCGCTACATGTTTAACTTTATCATTTTCAAGAAGTTGGATGGAAGGGGTAAATTCTTTTTTCATGCTCCACATGACAAGTTTTCCATAAGCATAAATTTTTGGTTCCCCCAACGTTAACCCTTTCTCAAAAAGATCATTTGGATATTTCATATTGGCTGAAACAAAAACATCAAAAGGAGCACCTTCATTGATTTGGGCAGTTAACTTTCCTGAAGAACTAATAATAATTTCGCATTCAATTCCAGAAGTTTTAGAAAAATTATCCACTAATTCATTTATGGCAAATTGCATATTTGCTGAAGTAGCAATTCTCAATTTTGAAGAATTTTCTTTCTCGCAACCAAATAGAAAAATAATAAAACTAATAATTACTAATATGTTTTTTCTCAAAGTATAAAATTTTCAATCATTCAAATCAAAATGAGTCGTCGAAGATAATTGAATTAAATGAAAAACTAAAAGCATTGGGACAATGGACTATTCAAAACTAGGTTAAAAATTTATAAGTGATTTTTCAAAAATACTTTTTTAAAAGAACCATGAAATTATATATGTTTAATTAATTATAAATTGATAATTCCTTTATTTACAAATAATATGCTCCCTTGAAAAGGTGGACTTATTATAATCAAGTAATAAGGTAAATGTAATATGATTATCTCCTTTTTCTTTAAAAAAAGCTATTTTTGAAACAATAGCTTCAACTACTTTTTCCTAAAAAAATAAAAATCATGGAATTAAAAATAAATGGAAAAATTCAAAACGTAGATGTCGAAGAAGGCATGCCATTGTTATGGGTACTACGAGATGAATTAAATATGACCGGAACCAAATATGGTTGCGGAGTTTCTTCTTGTGGATCATGTACTGTAATGCTGGATGGTGTTGCAACACGTACTTGCACTTTACCTGCAGTTTCAGCAGAAGGAAAAGAGATTACAACTATCGAAGGTATTAGCGGAGAAGGTAAAATGACAGCGGTTCAACAAGCTTGGATTGAGCATCAGGTTCCTCAATGTGGATATTGCCAATCAGGAATGATTGTCGCTGCAGAAGCTCTATTGAACGAAATTCCAAATCCAACTGACGAGGATATAAATTCGAAAATCACCAATATTTGCCGTTG
>CAJQQY010000092.1 GCA_905480595.1 uncultured Saprospiraceae bacterium
AGAGAAGTCAAGTCGTTCAGCGCTGATGGTACTGCCTTTAGGTGGGAGAGTAGGTCGTTGCCATTTTAATACAAAAATCCTGAAAGGGTAAGGTCTTGTACAGTAAATTGTGCAAGACCTTTTTTTTTGAACTATACAGAATATGTATATCTTAAAAATGTGTAATGGATAAGCACCGGCATTTTGTTATTCATAAGCCCTTTGGGTATGTATCTCAGTTTGTTCACAACGAAAACAAACGAAAGAATAAAAAACTATTGGGAGAACTCCATGAATTTCCTGAGGGTACAATGGCTATTGGTCGATTAGATAAAGACTCGGAAGGTTTATTGTTATTAACGACTGATGGAAAAGTAAGTGAGAAAGTGCGAAGCAAGAAGATTGAGAAGGAATATTACATTCAAATAGATGGAGAGATTACCGATACAGCAATGGAAGAATTAAAGACTGGAGTAAAAATAAGTTTAAATGGAAAAAAGTATCTGACCTTACCTTGTAATGTAAAACGCTTAGAACCAATTCCAACCTTTGAGCAACGAACAAAAAAAATAAGAGACGAAAGACATGGTGTAACTAGTTGGATTTCAATAATATTAACTGAAGGAAAATTTAGACAAGTTCGTAAAATGAGTGCTGCTGTAGGGTATCCAACTTTAAGATTAATCCGTGTACGTATAGGTGATATTCTTCTTAATAAAATGAAATCAGGTGAAGTTGTCGAAGTGAATAATTTTAATCTTCCAACATAAAAGTAAAATAAAACCAAAAGGAAGAAATATTTATCAATGATGTAAAAGCTGTTAATCATCTATGAATGGTTAACAGCTTCTGCATTAAATTCAGTTTTTTCAAAAAATAATAAAAAAATCCTTTCTCATAACTCAGGTGTAACTCATCTGTAACTACCCTAACTTATCTTTGCATCGTATTTAAAATCAAATCACAACAATTAGAATTTTTTTAATAAAAAATAAATAAAAGAGATCATGGCAAACTCAATTTTAGAAAAAGTAAACATCGAGAAAGCTGCAAAGAATTTTAGAAAAACAGCTAAGAAAGTAAATAAAGAAACGATGAACGTTTCAGATGAAATCGTTGAAGGAGCAATCGAAGCAGGAGAAAAATGGACAAAAGTAATGGCGAAAGCTATGAAAGCAGGGACAACTCTTTTTGGAAAACAACAAGACTTAGTTTTCTCTGTATTAGAAGGTGTAAAAGCTCAATCTACAACGGGAACTAAAAGATTTGGAAAATTGATCGGTTTCAAAGCTATTTCTAAAAAAGTTCAGAAAGTAACTGATGAAGCGAAAGCAAAGGTAGAAGAAACTCGTCAATCAATGGATGAGGCTTATGATAAAGTTGTAAAAATCGATATTGCAAAAACAGTTAGCGAAACTGTAGATAAAGTAACTACAACTGCGAAAGAAAGAATGGATGAAACTCGTCAAACTTTGGATGATGTTTATTCTCGCTCTATCAAAGCTGGTGCAGCAAAAACAGCAACTAAAAAAGTTACTAAAACTGCTAAAAAAGTAGTTACTAAGAATGATGATTTAAGAGTAGTTGAAGGAATTGGACCAAAGATGGCTGAGATTTTAAACGAAGCTGGAATTATTACTTTCAAGCAATTAGCTACAACTAAAGTTGCTACATTAAGAGAAATCTTAGCAGCAGCTGGACCTCGATACAAAGGACACAATCCTTCAACTTGGGCAAGACAAGCAAAGTTAGCTGCAGCAGGAAGAATGGATGAGTTAAAAACTTTGAAAGCAGAATTGAAAGGCGGTAAAGTAGTTAAGAAGTAATTTCTTTTTGAAAATAAATTTGTAAAAAATATCTAAATATAAAATATCATGGCAAAGAAGTCAGTAAAAAAAGCAAGCAAAAAAGTAACTAAAGTTGAAATGAATGAAACTTTCAACAAAGTAAAAGATACAGCAGTAAAAGTAAATACTCAAGTGTTAGAAGCAGCAACGGAAGTAATGGATGATATGAGAGAGAATGGAAAATACTGGGTGGAAACTGCAACTCAAAAAGTAAAAGATACAGTTAATGATTTTGATATGGCTGATGTAGCGACTGCAACTGTAAATACTGCTAAGGAAACAGCTAAAACAGCTAACAAAGTAGCTTTAGATTCTGCTGAAGATCTAGTTGATGTAGCTTTCGAAAATGGAAAGAAATTGCAGAGTATTACTGCTAAAGCAATTGATGGAGGATTTAAAATTGCTGCAAAACAACAAGACATTGTTTTCACGACTTTAGAAACTGTAAAAGGACAATTTACAAAGAATGCATCTCGATTCAGAGATTTATTCAAAGCAAATTAATACCCGAATTTTAGTGATATAGCTGAGACATTCGAAATTGAATGTCTCAGCTTTTTTGTGGGGTCGAAATATAAGTTGACTAAACAAAGACTATGAATTACTTGTTATAATACTTGAAAGAAATGACTTAGAGAACTCTTCTACTTGGAAAGCAATTTGAGTCTAAAAATATATGTAGCAAATTTAATTTTCTTAGGGAGAAATAATTTACTACTATTTCTAAAAGCGATGGAATTAAACCCTTGGAGATTTATTTTTCCAAGGGGTTTTTATTTTGATAAAATGTCATACATAATTTCTGCAGATTTATTCCAATTAAATTTTTCTTTTTGCAAACGCCCATTTTGAATTTTCTCTTGCCTCAAATCTTCGTTTTCAAAATATTGTAACATTGCATTTACAATTTCATTCACATCATGTGGATTCACTAAAATAGCAGCATCTTCTGCTACTTCTGGCATTGAAGAAATATTAGAAGTAATCAACGGAACTTCACATTCCATCGCCTCTAAAAGTGGTAATCCAAATCCTTCAAAAAAAGAAACATAGACAAATGCAAAAGCAGATCCAATTAATTTTGGCAATTCTTCCTCTTCCACAAAACCTAAAAACTGAATGTCTTTTTGATGTTTAGCATTGTCATAAGCAGTCTTAACTTCACCTGTTTGCCAAGCGAATCTTCCTCCAATTAAAAGTTGATGAGGTGCATTGGTTTTTTCTTTAAAAATATCAAAAGCGGAAATCAGACCGTGAACATTTTTTCGAGGGTGAACTGCACCTACATAAAAAAAGTAAGGTTGTCCGTTTGTATATTTTTCTCGGATTTCTTTTTTGATAAAACTATCAGAAGGAGAGAAATTACTTGAACAACCATTATGAGCTACTTGAATTTTTCTCGCTGGAATTCCAATTTCATCCACCAAATCATTTTTTACAAAATTAGAAACTGTAAGCACCTGATTAGCTTTTTGCAAATATCGGTGTTGAAATTTTTGATAAAACTTCCGAATAAAAAATGAGACTTGATCTGGGAAATGCTTGTAGGCAATATCATGAACTAATACGACAGTCTTTACCTCACTTCGTAAACTGCAAAAACCATCCGTTGAGAAAAAAACATCAGGCTTATATTTATCCAATGCTCTTTTTACAGAAAATTCAAACCACGATACAATTAAAATTGGATGACGAGTTGGGGGGAATAAAACTACTGGGGTTACATTTTTTCCATAAATAAATTCCTCATCATACGCTCGATCAAAAAAAAAGATAAACTCATCATCAGGATGGTTCTGAACCATACGTCGCAACACTTCATGTGTGACTCTACCAATGCCTTCGAGTTTATTTTTAAGTAGGAATCTAGTATTGACAGCTATTTTCAATGAAATAGAATTAAAAAGTTAAGGAATGAAGAAATGATTAAATTTTCTAATGTCAAAAGTATATTTTTACTAACGAATAAAAAATTAAATTTTTTAGAAATGACTTTACGACAAAGATGGCTCAAAATAGTACGGAATTTATTAGGACTCAGAAAATCCGAAGAGAAAGATATCAAATACCATGAAGTAATTGAAAGAGAAACCGAATTACTAAAAGTAAGGCGAAAAAAAATAAAATTAGAAGAACCTGAAAAGGTGGAGGATAACAAATTTGGGATTGCTCTCTCGGGTGGAGGAATTCGATCAGCTACGATCAATTTAGGATTTTTGGAAACGCTCAATGAGTTTAACCTTTTGCAGCGAGCAGATTATATTTCGACGGTCTCAGGAGGAGGTTATACAGGAGCATATGTGCAAGCCACTTTGAAAAATGAAGAAGGTAATTATTCAAAATTATTTGATGCAGAACATATTAGTCACTTGCGGAATAATGGCGAGTACATGATTCCAGGAAGAGGATTGAAGAAGATGTTTAATCGAATTATTTTGATCGTTGGTTTTTTGATTAGTTTGTTGATGAGTTGGTTGAGTCCATTTATTATTGGAATGATGGGATACTTGGGATATTTATTATTGGATCGATTCGGATTGAATCAATCAAGTTATAAAGAAGCTGTTGACTTTTTATTTGGAGTGATTATTCCGATAGGAATGGTGTTATTGTTTATTCATTTTATCTTAAATGTTTTACTCTCTTATAATCTAAAACTGTCCAATTTTTTCAATAAAATAGAAGCCTTTGCTTTGGTAGTTTTAGCTGTAGTTTTTACAGGTGTATTTTTGTCTAACTTGAATTGGAGTAATATGAATATTCGATTTGGAGAGGTGAGTTATTATTTAATGGTGGTTTTTGCTTTGTTTATTTTAGGATATTTTGCAAATCCAAATGCATTAAGTTTTCATCGTTTTTATCGAAATCAATTGGCAAACGCGTTTTTGAGTAAGACAAAAAATCCAAATATATTATTACAAAAATTAATTGAAAAAGGAAATGCCGAAGATGGAAAAGAGGATTATATCCATGCACCCTATCCATTGATAAATACTTGCTTGAATTTACTTTCTCCTCCAGAGTTAAAAAGAGAAAAATTTAATAAAGCAAAAGACGATTATTTAGTTGATAATAAGATGGATCAAAATGTCAGTTTTGCTGGAGCTAAAGCGAATGATTATTTTTTACTCTCTCCTTTGTTTTGTGGATCAAAGTTGGCGGGTTATGTTCCAACAAATGATACATATAATTATCGAGATTTGACTCTTCCTGCTGCTGCCACGATCTCAGCTGCAGCGGTGAATCCAGGGATGGGAATTTATTCCAATAAAGTTTTAAGTATTCTAACTACCATTTTTAATGCTAGATTAGGCTATTGGATTTTAAATCCTAAGAAGACCAAATTGTACAATAGCTTGATTTGGTGGCCAAGATATTTTGTGTATGAATTACTTGGACAAATTGGGATTAAAAATGAAATGCTCAATATTTCAGATGGTGGACATATCGAGAATTTGGCGATTTATGAATTATTAAGACGAAGATGCAAATTGATTTTGGCAGTCGATGCTGGAGCAGATCCAAAATTTACTTTTAGCGAATTTGAAAACTTAACCATTCGGGCAAAGAATGAATTAGGTTTAGATATTCGTTTTTCCAAAAATCAATTAGAAGATGAGATTCGTCCAAAACCTTCTCTTGGATATTCTAAAAAAAGATTTGCAGTAGCGGATATTTGCTATTTATGGGAGGAACTAGTATTGCGAGATAAAGAGGATAAAATTATTTTGATCAAAGTAAATGAGGATGGAGAAGAAAAAGAAAAACCAATTGAAGTTTTAATCAATTATAAAAAATACGATAAAAATCCTGATCGAGAAGAAGCGGTAGAAGATATCTTAGCACTTGTAGAAAGACAAGTTGACGATAGAATTTCAGATCCATTATTAAAAAAAGAAGCACTCGAAAATGTGAAAAAGACGGTTAGCGAGAAATTAGAAAATGATTTGAAGATTGGAACTTTAGTTTATATCAAATCTTCGGTAACTGCTCCACAAGGAAAACCAAATATTGATAGAAAGCGAGATCCACTCAGATATTACACTTATAAGTATAAGATTTATCATCCAGAGTTTCCTCATGAATCTACAGCCGATCAGTTTTTTGATCCTGTGCAATGGACGGCATATTATGATTTGGGAAGATTTATTTGTGCAGATGTTTTAGGACTGGATAATTTGGATAGCTATTTATCACAAATGAAAGGAGAGGAACGACCTAAGTTTGGAATAGATGATTTGATTGATCGAAGATTTGGTCGAAGGGTTAAAATATTTGAAGAGCACAAACAAAAAGTAGAGGAAGAAAAAGAACAGTTGAAAAAATTAGAAGAAAAGGAGAAGGACGAAATGATTACTCAAAAATCTGCTCCAATGACTATGCGAGAATTGGAACCAATTATGGAAGAGGCAGCGGAACCAGTTCCAACCAATGAGCCTGAAGTGGAAATGATCCCCCCAACTTCTGAGCAAACTCCAGCGGAGGATGCAAAGATAGTAGTGGGAGAGGATATTGATTATAAAATGTAAATTTATCATGTAGCAGGATTCTCCTGAATCCTGTATTAGTTAGTTTGAGGTTGGTGAAATTGCATAGATTTTCACGAGGTTTAGAAAGTTCCGCTACGTTTTAAAAGCGCATCGAAATACTCATTTCGATGCGCTTTTTCTTTAGTCAAAAAATATTTTAATTTTTTTTCAAGGAATTTAAAAGTATAAAATGTTGATTATCAGCGGTTTGTGTATTTAAAATGAATAGTACTATAGATTAATTTAGTACTATGTATTGCATAGTACTATAAGTTTGTATATCTTTGAATTATGAAGTTAGAAAATACCAAAGCACAAATGCGAAAAGGAGTATTGGAACTTTGTATCCTTTCCATAATTTCAGAAGGCGAAATTTATCCTTCAGAGATTATCAAGAAGTTACGAAGCTCAGAACTCATCGTAAAAGAAGGGACACTATATCCCTTGCTTACGCGCTTGAAAAATGCGGGACTTCTAGATTATAATTGGAAGGAATCGACACAAGGACCGCCTCGAAAATATTATCAAGCCACTTCCCAAGGCAGAAGCTTTCTGCAAGGATTAATATCAACTTGGGATCAACTTCAACATGCTGTAAATCAATCTACTAAAAATTTAACCAATAATGAATAAAGTACTCAACATCAACCTCGGAGGATATCCATTTACCATTGATGATGACGCGTTTGAACATCTTGAAAACTATTTGGATACCATTCACTCTCACTTCAAAAAGTCGGAAGGCTATGAAGAAATTACGAGCGACATCGAAGCTCGAATGGCAGAGCTTTTTCAAGAGCAATTAAATGGCCGATCGATTGTAACTATTCGAACTGTGGAAACATGTATTGGAATCATGGGAACACCTGAAGAATTTGGTGCAGAAGGATTGGAAGAAGAAGATACTTTTTATGAAAAAACTCAGGCTCATTCTCAGACTCATTCTTCTGGAAAGCAAACTAATTACCAAACTGGGAAGAAGTTATTTCGAGATCCAGATGATACTACAGTAGGTGGAGTTTGTTCAGGGATAGCTGCTTATTTTGGAGTAGAAGATCCATTATGGGTTCGGTTGTTGTTTGTCTTAGGATTTTTCTCAGGAACAATTGGATTGTGGGCTTACATCATCTTGTGGATAATTATCCCAGAAGCAAAAAGTGCAGGTGATCGATTAGCGATGAGAGGAGAACCGATTAATGTTTCTAATATTGGAAAAATAATCGAAGATGAGATTGATGTTTTTGCAGATAAATTAGACGAAATCGGAAGCGAGCTAAGCTAAAAAAAAAAAGCTCCGAAAAAAAGAAAAATGGTGGAAGAAGCGCCCTTAAGAAAGGGATTTCTTCTATAGGAAAAGCAGTTGCGCTTGTTGTAAGTACCATTTTTAAAATATGGAAGCCTATCGTATTCATCGTAGGTCTTGGGTTAATGATTGCATTAATCGCTATCTGGATTGGATTAATAGTTGGTTTTATCGCAGCTATTCCATTTACCACATTTGTTTTTGGTTCACCAGTATTTGCTTTTGTAGCAGCTACCAATATATTCTTCATGGTAGCTTTACCAATCATTGGATTTTTACAATTTACAGCTCGCTATGTTTTTAAAAGAAGAACTAGTGCACGGACTCGAACAGGGATGACTATTCTTTTTATCATGAATGCAATTAGTTTCTTTTCAGTAGGATCATTTGTGGTTCGTGATTTTAATCAAGAAAAAGAAATGGTTCAACGAACAGAAACTCACTCATTTGATGTGGATACCGTTCAACTAAGTCTAGGAAAAGAAGTAGGTACTAATAACATTATTGATTTTGACGGAGCAAAAATTGTTGATGAAAATTTAGTGATTAACAATATTGAAATTGATTTTGCAAAATCCAAAGATGAAAATTTTAGATTGATTCAATCTCATTTTTCAAGAGGAAGTAGCTCAAGTGAAATAGAAGAATTAACGAAGTCAATTTCTTATAATCCAATTATTACTGATCAAGGAATTGTTTTTCCAGCTGACTTTTTTATAGAAAAAGGAAAGAAATGGAGAGCACAAAAAGTGAAAATAAAACTTGAAGTACCGGAAGGTAAAACGGTTAAATTTGGGAATAAAGATTATAATAAATTAGAAAAATACATTAGTCATCATT
Source organism: uncultured Saprospiraceae bacterium (assembly GCA_905480595.1). GTDB lineage: Bacteria > Bacteroidota > Bacteroidia > Chitinophagales > Saprospiraceae > CAJQQY01. The sequence goes on from CAJQQY010000092.1 coordinate 8,499, forward strand.
CCCGATGGAATCATACTATTCCAAGTGTGAGTTGGCATGGTGAACATGTTTGGACGATGCAAGAAAAAGGATTTTATTCTAAAAGAGATGCGACTCAAGAGATTGGAAATGACCGTGGATTTAAAGATTTCAAAAAAGTAATCATCAAAGGTGAGTTAAAAGTCAACATCACAAAAGGCGATCACTTCGAGGTAAAGTTGATTGGAAAAGAACGTGAGTTGAAAACGGTGACGATGGAACAAGTGGGTGAAATTCTAGACATTAATACTTCGACTCGAAGACGAGGAAGTCCAGTAAGATTGCATATCACCGCTCCCGATTTGGAGAGAATTGATTTGGAATATACCGACGATGTAAAAATCACAGAGTTTGATGGGGAGAAACTTGATGTGTTTAACGAAGGTAAAAGTGAAGTGAAAGTTTTCGTAGAGGTTGATTCCTTGTACTTGAATTTTAAAAGAAATAAATCTGATATCCGAGGCAAAGGAAAATTCCTCAAAGTGAAATTAGATGATCGTGCAAAAATGGACGCGGAACATTACACCGCTACTAATGCATATGTTCAAGCAAAAAATGCTGGAACAATTAGACTCGAAGTAATTGATACATTGCGAACAGATATAATTCAAGGCAGTCGAATGCTTTATGATGAAGACCCAAAAATGGTTATCGACGAACGCAAAGTAAGAAGAGAAAAAGAGGAACAAGAACGTCGAGAAAAAGAGAAACAAAGAGAAAATGAAAGACAAAAAGAAATAGAAAGACAGTAGTATTGATGAAACAGTATATATACTGTTGGTCTGACCGCCTTTGCGGAACTCAGGTGGTCAGATCCTTTTTTTGAAAATATTTAGAATGAATAGTTAATAGGTTTTTGACAATTTATTCTTAGAAGAATTTTGATTAGTTGATTTTGAAAAATCCTTAGCGTTTTGCTAGGGATTTTTTTTGCCGTAGATTAGGCTGATTATTATGATCTTTTTAGATTCTCTTTTGGTGTTACACTTTTGGGAGAAATCATGTAAATCATAATAATCTACGGCAAAAAAAATTACTCAATCGTCGTCCTGCCCATTTCATTCCGGCCATAAAATATCGAAAAATATATCTGCTCCTCCTTCGTCGGATTCAAAGTATAAACTCCTGAAAAACGAGGTTCCAAATGAATTGTATAAGTATATTTTCCAATCGGCAAGTCTTCACAAGAAATCGCAACCCGATCTTTAAAATATTCTCGATTCCAATAATTATTCGGTTTTGCTCGATATGAACATCCCGCTGGAATTGGAATTTCAATCATGACATATTGAGTTTTATTTTTTACTTCAATATTGGTGACGAGATCTGCGGCCACAACAGCTTTAAGTTCGCTAACCTTTTTGTTTCTATGTATGACGATGTAAAATAGAAAGAAGGTTGTAGGTTTCCTTTTCCCCAAAAAGAAAAACCCGAAATGCACTTTCGCACATTTCGGGTTTTATTTATAGAAAAAAATGAATTACTCGACTGTCGGAGCATCATCTGGGTCATCCGTTGCAGACGTTCCAGGCTCTTCAGTAAAAGGAGTATTTTTATTTTCTTCCTCTTGCGCTAATTTTTCAGCTTTCGCTTTCACTTCAGCAGGTCGAGGGCCGATTAATTTTTCTAAATCAGATTTTAATAAAACCTCCTTTTCTAATAGTTCATTAGCAAGGATTTCCAATTCATTCCGCTTGTCTTTCAACAATTCTTGTGCACGTTCATATTGTGACTCCACTAATTTTCTAACTTCATCGTCAATTAAAGTAGCAGTTTGGTCAGAGTATGGTTTACTAAATTGGTTTTGTTGCATTCCATAGAATGAAACATTACCCACTTTATCATTCATTCCGAAAACAGAAATCATACTATACGCCATCTTAGTTGCTTGATCCAAATCACTTTGCGCACCTGTAGATATTTTGTCAAAAACAATTCTCTCTGCAGCTCGTCCACCGAAAGTCATACACATTCTATCCAACAATGCATCAGTTCGAGTGATGTATTCTTCCTTTGGTAAATATTGAGCATAACCCAAAGTTCCAATTCCACGAGGGACGATTGTT
>CAJQQY010000093.1 GCA_905480595.1 uncultured Saprospiraceae bacterium
CCTTGGTTTTCCAAAATAGGCCCACTTTTCCTTCTCACTTGTGCAGCCAATATCGGTTGGATCTTCGCTTGGCATTATAATTATGTGGAAGTTTCGGTAGGCGTAATGGTTACCTTTTTGATTTTATTGATTACGATTTATCAGCGATTGGGAATTGGTCGTGGAGCTGTTTCATCAGGTGTAAAATGGTTAGTACATACTCCTTTTAGCATTTATCTAGGATGGATTACGGTGGCAACGATTGCAAATGTAACGGCATTATTGGTGAGTATTGGTTGGGATGGATTTGGGATTTCGGAAGTATTTTGGACAGTAGGAATGATTTTTATAGCGACTTTGATTGGACAAAAAATGTTGAATTCAAGAGGTGATGTAGCTTATGCATTAGTTTTGATTTGGGCATTTGCAGGTATCATTTTAAAGCAAAGAGGAATTGAACAAAATATTGTAATTGCAGCAGGTATTGGAATTGTTTTGATTCTTTTATCTTTGGTTCCAAGTTTGATTCGGACAGTTCGAGGCAAATGATTTTCACTACAGATTACATGGGTTTTTAAAAATCATTTGTGTTTATTTTTATAAAAAAATCTGCGTAATCTGTTGTGAACTATTTCTTACAAAAACGAAATTTAAATAATGAAAAAAGTATTAAAAAAACGGAAGTCATACGAATGTGTTTGTGATTCAGAAGGAGCAATTGTTGAGAAAAATTTGACGAACATTACTTTCATAAATGAAAAAGGAAATGTTGTTCGGGAGGAAGTTTACAACGAAGGAGAAATAGATATTTTGGTGGAGAACACTTATGAAAATGATTTATTAAAACAAACTCAACAGACTGATTACGTCAACCAAATTCAACAAACTTGGGAATTTATCTATGATGAATTTGGTCGAAAAATAGAACAAAGAGAACACTTTCAAGAAGGTGGTTATGTGCCTACAAAATTTGAATATACCACAGAAGGAAAATTAAAAATGGAAGCCGTTCTAGATGATGATGGAGAGATTGAAAGCAAAACTGATTATGAATATGACACAGTTGGTAACCTAATTAAGAAAGTCGAATATGATACTAACGACTTTTCAAGTCCTTGGATTTCAACAAGTTACGAGTATGACATCAATAATAAGGTAGTAAAAAAAGAAGAGCAGGTTGGAGAAAAAGATGCTACTACTTCTACTTTTGAATATGATGAAGCAGGTGAACTAATCGGAGGTCAAATTTATTATTCTGACGATGAAGATTTAATTGTAGATCAAAAGGTGATTGAAGATGAGGAGGGAAAAGTAATTGGAACTGAGACTTTTTACCCTAAAGAAAATATGAAAAGAACGTCTATCGTAAAGCGAAATGAGAATAATCAAATTGTGGAAGAAGAAGAATCAATTAATGGAAACTTCAACAGTTTGACCGTTTTTAATTACAACGAAGAAAATGATATTGTCGAAGAAAAACATTTGAACAAAGTAGGTAATGGCGAGTTTCAGCAATGGACTGCAAAGGCCTACGAACATGAATATTATGAAAACTCAGCAGTAAAAGACGAAGAAGAATAGATGCCAACTTACCTTGAAAAGAACTCCCTTTTTCCAAAAATATTTGACAATCCAGTTACTGATAATTTAGGCTTGATTGTAGTTATTCCATGCTACGATGAAACGGAATTAATTAAAAGTTTGGAGAGTTTAAAAAATAGTGATGCGCCTCTTTCTTCAGTCGAAGTGATTGTCATCATAAACGATGGAGAACATACTTCAGCTGAAATCAAAACTCAAAATTTAACTACTTTCGAAACGGCAACTGCTTGGGCAAAAGAAAACTCAACAATACATTTACAATTCTTGATAGATTATAAAACTGATCTTCCAAAGAAAATTGCAGGCGTCGGAACTGCTCGAAAAATTGGAATGGATGAAGCAGTTCGACGACTTGAATCTGTTGGGAAATCTGATGGAGTGATTGTCTGTTTTGATGCAGATAGTTTGTGTGAAAAAAATTATTTTCAAGCCATCGAAGAGCATTTTATTCAAAATCCAAAAACGCAAGCTTGCGGCATTCACTTCGAACATCCACTCGAAGGACATGAGTACTCACCTGAAATTTATGACGCAATTACGAAATATGAATTGCACTTACGATATTATATTAATGCGCAAAAATTTGCCAGTTTCCCCTTAGCATTTCAAACGATTGGTTCGAGCATGGCGGTACGTTGTGATGCTTATCAGCAACAAGGTGGAATGAATAAAAGAAAGGCTGGAGAAGATTTTTATTTCATCCATAAGTTTACAATTCTTAATGCTCATACTGAGTTGAAAAAAACGAAAACGATCCCCTCTCCTCGTCGGTCAGATCGAGTTCCATTTGGAACGGGCAAAGCAGTAAATGAAATTTTGGATGAAAAAGAATTAGATGCTGAAGTTGAATATTTGACTTACAATTTTAAAATATTTGAAGACCTAGAACATTTCTTAAAAGTTGCTCCCAACTTACTTTTATTTAAAAAAGAGCAAGTGTATATGATGAAAAAAAATCTTCCAGAATCAATTCGAGTGTTTTTAGAAGACAATAATTTTGATTCAAAACTAGCTGAAATTCAAGCGAATACAACCCTTCCAATTACTTTTGGAGGAAGATTCTTCCGATGGTTCAATGCTTTTTTTCTGATGAAGTATGTACATTTTGCAAGAGATAATTATTACCCAAATGTACCGATTGAAGAAGCCGCTAAAGCATTGTTACAAAAATATTATTTTAAAGATATGAGTGGGGCGAGTGCGAAGGAATTGTTGTTGGAGTTTCGGAAGAAGGATTTATCGCAGTTGTTTTGATTTTTTACAGCAGAGATCATACTCCTTTAACTCTGCTGTAAAACTGAAATTGATTTTGTCTGTTCAGATAACGAGATTCGTTCTTTTTTTAATTTCTCCAAAGTAGATTTATCCAATTGATGAACAGCTTTTGCTGCATTATATTTTTTCCAAAATTCTAAATACACCAGCGAAAATCGACCAAGGTAAAATAATAGGATCAAAGCCAAAATCGACCACCATCCCCACAAATAAGTTCCTACCGACACCAAAAACAAAACCAAGACTAAACTCAATCCTATCCCAACTGCCAATGCGACAGGTGCTTTAAATTCTAGTTGCTTTACTTTCGTTTTTGATACATGCTTTGCATATCCAAATATTGGATAATTCAACCAAAAACCCACTAAATAAGGAATAAATCCAAATATCAAAAACAATCCATTTTTCCAATTATACACCTCTGGGTTTTGTAAAGCTTGATCCTCTATTCCATTCGATTTCAATTTGGAAAAGTATTGTTTTATTTTCTCAGTCCAATTTGATTTTTCCTCAGTAGACATTTGACTCACATAATCTGCAATATTCATCTCCGCCTCAAGTGGTTTTCGATCTTCAGAAATAAGAGGAAGAATTTTTTCAGGATGATCGTTTCTATGAAGTGTAAAAAGATCTTCCGCCAAAACATCATCTGCTGGATTAGGAATATTGACAATGTGATCTTCCAATCCTTGTTTTACTTCATTAGTCAAATATCGAATCGCCCTCTGTGGACTTTCTAGATATTGATCATAATAATCGTTTAATCGAATTGGTTCACCTACATCGAACATAGCAACAGAACGAAATTTATCTGCCTCTGTAAAATTAACTCCGATGGGAACGATGTGTAAATCAATGTCTCCATATTTTTCATGAGTTCCGAAAGCTATGCGAGCCAAACCTTTCCGAATCACTCGTAATCGTTTTTCTTGAATCGTTTTTCCTTCTGGTAAAATCACCACAGTTTTAAAATCATTCAATGCCTGATAGCAAAAGTCAAATGTCTCACCATTTTTGTTCAATTGATCCAATCCTTCTTGTTTTCGAAAAATCGGAACCATATGCAACACATTCAACATTTTCCGAAAAATTGGTTTTTTAAATAAATCACCTCTCACCAGAAAGTACAAATCCAGCGGTAGAAAACAAGCTAAAATACAGGGTTCAATAAAAGCGGAAGGATGATTTATGGCAATAATTAACGGCTTCCCTTTCGGAATTCGATCCCGATTGGTAAAATATATTTTACGAAAAAATATTTTCAAAGCGAATCTCGCAATTATTCTTACAAATCTATAAATCAAGGTTGAATCTGTTTGTTGGTCGAATTTGAATTAAGCAAAAGTAAGGAAAAAATAGTAATACTTGAAAACGAACATAGATTGTAATAATCTATACATTTACTTACAAATATATTCATAGGTACTGGTATAGACCTTACCGATTTCCTTCTCCTCAATATTATCTATCACTTTTTTTATTGCCCTTTTTACATAACCGTTTTCATTGTATTCTCTTTCAATCTTATACTCATAAACAACTTTCCCTCGATATTTCTCCCCTTTATAATTTTCACCGTTAACCATTTTACTATAAATCACATTATTTCCAAAACGATAATCATAAGCATTTGGTAAATTGATATTTCCTCCTAAACCTGTTGACCCCTCGGTATCTATCAATTCATCGTATCGAAACTCCGTTGTATTTTCTAAAATATCTCCTGACTCCTCATGAGAGATTCTTGTTCTCCAAACTATATTTTTAGCGTAATCATAAGTAAACTCGGTAATTGATTTAGGATATCCAGATTGGTTGGTGATCTTTTTAATTAACGCTCCCTTTTCATTATATTCAAGAGATGATTTCCCTTTATAATCAAGTTGATCATCTCTAATCCCTCTCTTCCAAGCTGCGCCTGATAAATATTTCACTTGATTTGGAACTTTAGCTCCTTTTTTATATTTAAATCTTTTTTGAACTCGGTTAGCTATATCTCCTTTGGATAATCCATGAGCATCAATCTTTAGAACGTAATGATCTGTCGACTTTTTGATTCTTCCTTTTTTATCATATTCATAAGTAACAATTATAAGACCTCCATCTCCAATGTAATTATCACTCCTTTTCTTTCTTCTATTTTTATCATAACTAAGAATAGTTGCAGTAGTATCAATTCCAGCCGAGTCATTAAAAGAGGTGGTCATAATACTATTCAATAAACATGAATTATTTGGAGCGTTAGAATGAATAGATTCTTGATGATCTTCATTTTGATAAAAAGAAAAAGAAAGAAAAGCGAGTAGGAAAATTAAGAGCGAATACTTCATATTTTTTTGTAAAATTTAAAATTTAGATTGACTCAAATATCTTTATTTTTCATCAAATATGAATTATTCTTTTCCCTTTTTTCGAAA
>CAJQQY010000094.1 GCA_905480595.1 uncultured Saprospiraceae bacterium
GCTTCTTCCGAAACCATGATTGCTAATTGTTTTCCCTCAGGATTTCCTTCATTCCAAATGTCTCCAAATCCCTTCACTTGTCGTGCAGTCAAAAGTGCTGTCAGATTTGCCAGCGTTCCGCCCGAGGTCAAAAATCCACTTGCCTCATTTCCATAGCCAATATATTTGGAGAAAAAATCCATTACAATTCTTTCCATGGGAGCAGAAAGTGGAGACATCTCGTAAAGACCAGAACCATTCTTTAGTGCACTCACTAAGATGCCGCTGAGTATTGCATCGGGAATGGGAGGAGAGACTTGATGACCCATGTATTTTGGATGATGTAAATGCATGGAATGCTTGATTATTTTTTTGTAAAAATCTTCGAAAGTGTTTTTTTCAACAAGGAATTGTTTCCAATCTTCATAAGCAGCTTGAGGTGACCTCCAAGGGAGGACAGGTATGTCATCTGGAGTAGTAGTTACCATTTTCAAATAATCTGCGATTTGATCTATCAATTGATGTCCTTTGATTCTGAAATCATTTGGATTAAAAGGTTGAGGGGATTTTTCCATTCTTAGTTTTTTCTTTTTTTTCTACTATTTATTTTTTCAAAATTGTCAAGAATAGTTTCTTCGCTACGAATAACACAAAATTTCCGCAATTTATTTACTAAATATTTTCAAAAGTGAGGGTAAAGAATTTCAATTTAAATAAAATTTGTGGATAAATTTTAAATCAAATCGGAGGTCAAGAAATCAAAGGATGAGGTCTAAAATGACATATTTATATGATTAAAATTTCTTATTACCACAGGAAGCGACTAATGCTTTTAATTCGTTATAAGACCAATATGTTAAGAAAAGTTTAATAAAAAGTTAAATTTATAATGACTTTTACCATCTTTAGCTTTCTTTTATAAAAATAGTAACAACTGCAGAAATTTAATCAATCCCATCAGAAATATCTTCTACACTAAATACCGCACAATGCGAGGTGAATATATTTTAGAAATTCTTTCTAGAATAAGAGTCTTTACCATTTATTAACATTTAAAACTAAAAAACATTAGTATGAAAAAAGTCACAACTTATTGGGTTCTTGTTGCCCTACTATTTTTTTCCTTTCTAAGTGCAGATGCACAAGTTCAAATTACTGGTACTGTGATGGACGATACTGGAGAAACTTTAATAGGAGTTAGTATTCTCGTTGTAGGAACAACGAGTGGAACATCTACCGATGTTGATGGAAAATTTTCTCTAGAAATACCTGGAGATAATGCAGAATTAATTTTTTCCTACACAGGTTTCACCGACCAACGTGTATCAGTTGGAAGCAGTAACTCTAATGTAGAAGTAATCATGTTAGCAGGTACTACCAATCTTAACGAAATTGTGGTTACTGGATTGGCAACTACTGTAAAACGAGGTAACTTAGCCAACTCCGTAGCTCGTATTGATTCCAAGCAACTGACAGGCGTTGCTGCTCAAACTACAACCGAGAGTGCACTTGTTGGAAAATTTAAGGGTGCCGAAATCCGTAATAGTTCAGGTGCACCAGGGGGAGGAGCATCTTTTAAGTTACGTGGTACGACATCAATTAGTGGATCGTCTCAACCTTTGATTATTTTGGATGGAGTCTTTATTGATAATTCTTCAATTCCAGCTGGATTGAATGTTGTATCTGCTGCATCAGGTGGGGGAAGTACTTCTAATCAAGATAACCCTTCTAACAGATTGGCTGATATTGACCCTAATGATATTGAATCTATCGAAATTCTTAAAGGAGCATCTACAGCAGCTATATATGGTTCACGAGCAGCAGGTGGTGTAGTTATTATTAATACCAAAAGAGGATCAGCTGGAAAAACCAGAACTAATTTTTCTCAATCATTTGGTGGAACCGTACAATTAAGAAAATTAGGTGTTAGAGAATGGTCAAGAGATAGTGTTTTGACATCAGGCTTTGCAGGGAGTATAGATTTATTTGACAAAGCTACTAGTGATGGAACTATTGAAGACATAGAGGACTTACTATACGGAAATACTGGCTTTTTAAGCAATACTCGATTGAGTTTTAGTGGGGGAGACGATAGAACCACTTTTTATGTAGGTGGAACTTATAAAGATGAAGAAGGTATAGTTGCTAATACTGGATACACAAAGACAGCTGGTAGAATCAACCTTAATCATAAGTTTAATGATAAAGTTGATGCGTCTATCTCAACTAACTATATTCGGTCTTCATCAGATCGAGGGTTTTTTAATAATGATAATTCGGGTACTACGATGGGGGTTTCATTTACTTCTACGCCTACTTGGGCGCAATTGTTACCTGATGAAAGAGGCATATATCCTTCTAATCCTTTTGCTCCTTCCAACTTTTTGGAAACGGCTGAAAAAGTAACTAATAATGAAACGGTTAATCGTTTCATTGGAGGGGGAACAGTAAATTATAAAATCTTTACAAATGATGTATCTTCTTTGAAGTTAGGATTTAGAGGAGGTCTTGATTTTTATAACTTAAATACAACCGCAATTTTTCCTAACACGGTTCAGTTTCAAAGAGATGGAGCGGGATTAAATGGAGTTTCTGTTCAAGGGTTCACCAAAAATTTCAATACCAACCTTGCCTTATTTTTGGTTCATAATTATTTTAATGAGGGTGGGTTTTCCTTTACTACTTCAGCAGGTATCACTCAAGAAAATTTTGATCAAAATACAATTTTGGCTACTGGTACTGACTTGATTGGAGTACAAACGAATGTTGATCAATCAGGAGCAAGAAATGTAGATCAAACTAAATTGATTCAGGAAGATAAAGGATTCTTTGTACAGGAAGAGGTTAATTATAAGGATATGGTCATTGCTACGGTTGGTATTAGAGGAGATAAATCTTCCAATAATGGTGATGTCAATAAATTATTTTATTATCCTAAAGCTAACGTAGCTTTAAATATTCACAACTTTGATTTTTGGAATGTGGAGAACCCAGTATCATTATTGAAAATTCGAGCAGCATATGGAGAGTCAGGTAACTTTGCAAGTTTTGGTTCTAAATCAACTATTACAAATTCTGTAATTGTAAATGGAATTGCAGGAGTAAAAGTACCTGCTTTGTTAGGTAACTCACAAGTAGGACCAGAAAGGCAAAAAGAATTAGAATTAGGATTCGATTTGGGGGTTAACAATAAATATTCTCTTGATTTTACTTACTATATCAAAACAGTAGAAGATCTACTTTTGAATGCTGACGTGCCTACTTCTTCAGGATTTTCTAGTCAAGTAACTAATGCTGCTGAATTACAAAATAAAGGGATAGAAATTGGGTTGAATTTAGCCTTAGTTAATACTAAAGATTTTAACTGGAATGCAAGATTTGGATGGTGGAAAAACAAAGCAGAAGTAACTAAATTATTAGTACCTGCTTTTACTACGGGTGGATTCGCTGATTTCTTAGGAAACTTTATGATTAAAGAAGGATTTAGTCCAACCACTATCATTGGTGTTGGCGCAAATCCTACAATTGTGCTAAATCCAGGAGTTGATGCAGACGGTAATGAAGTCTTCATTGATACTGATGATGATGGAATTGATGACCGTGCTTCCCTCCAGGAATTTGGTAATTCAGAGGCGGACTTTCAATTATCATGGATGAATACAATGTCTTGGAGAAATTTTGATTTCTCTATGGTTTGGCATTGGAAACAAGGAGGCGACAATATTAACCTTTCCACCTTATTATTTGACTTGAATGAAACTACTCATGATTTTGATGATACAGGATTAGATCCAGATGGGGAGCTGACTAATGGTCTTTACCGACTTTCTCAATTAGGTTCTAATACTGATCCTTATGTAGAAGATGCAGGTTATATTAGATTGAGAGAAATAGGTATCTTTTATCACTTACCAGCTAACTTGATTTCTGGTGTTGATGATATTACAATTGGATTTTCAGGGAATAATTTGATTAATATTTTTGATTATAATAGCTATGATCCTGAAGTTTCTAACTTCGGTGCTGGAGGTCTTTCCACAGGTGTAGAGGTAACTCCTTTTCCATCTGCGAAGCGATTTGATTTTCATATAAAAGCTAGTTTCTAATTTTAAATCTGAAAAAATAAATAAAATGAAATTATTAAAATATATAATTATTAGTGCGCTGATTTTTTCAGCGATGAGTTGTGAAATTGAAGATCTCCCAAATCCGAATGGTTCGAGTATCGAGGGTTTTTCACAAGATGCTTCGAAATCAGAATTGCAAACCTTAGTAACAGGGATGGAAGATTTATTGCGTCAGGAAATCGGTTTTTACTATGATGTAACTGCGATCATTGGACGAGAGTATTGGTTCTTTACAGGATCAGATCCTCGTTATACTGGGGAAGTTTTAGGGAAAGGTGAAGCTCAATTGGATCCAGCAGGTTTTTATGGGACTCGTCCATATTTAGGGCGTTACAAGACGATTAAGAATGCAAATGTTATGATAAATGCAGTAGAAAATTCTACACAAGTTACAGTAGAAGAAGCTCAAGGTTATTATGGATTTGCTAAAACAATTCAAGCTTATGAATATCATTTAGCATTGAATCTTCAATATAATAATGGAATACGTATTGATGTGGCTGATCCAGATAACCTCGGTCCTTTTATAGATTATGACCCAGCTTTGGCGGCAATTGCAGCCTTATTAGAAACGGCAGCAGATCACCTAGTTAAAGCAGGTACTGCTTTTCCGTTTACATTATCTGGTGCTATGGATGGATTTGATAATCCTACAGATTTCTTGACTTTTAATCGAGCATTGGCTGCGAGAATAGCTTTGTATCAAGGGGATAATGGAGCTGCTTTAACTTTCTTAAGCAATTCTTTTATGGATATGAATGGTGATTTGGATGTAGGCCCAGCTCGTTTTTATTCTACATCAGGTGGTGACTTTAGTAATAATTTATTTCGACAATTAGCTCAAGCTGATGCTATTATTGCTCACCCAACTTTTGTAAGTGATTTGTTGCCAAATGATGCACGAGGATCAAAAATTGAGGAAAGACCAAGTCCATTAAGTTTAGATGGTTTAACGGGAAGTCACGATGCATTTATTTATAAATCGATGGATGATTTTGTTCCTTATATTCAAAATGAGGAGTTGATATTAATCTTTGCTGAAGCAAATATCGGAACAGATAATAGTGCGGCTATCGGAGCAATAGATGCTATTCGTCAAGCCAATAACTTAGATGCGTATTCTGGAGGGAATACAGATGCTGAAGTATTTGCAGAACTTATATTTCAAAGAAGATATTCACTTTTTGGTGAAGGTCATCGTTGGGTAGACATGCGTCGCTGGGGATTATTGGATGATTTACCAATTGATCGATCAGGTGATGATGTATGGGAACAATTCCCAAGACCTATATCTGAGCAATAATCTAACCTAGGTCAAAAGATAAAAAAGCACCTTACTAATTTAATTGGTAAGGTGCTTTCTTTATAGATGGTTAACTGATAAAATTAACCAATCTCAATTATTAATATGCTTTTGCGAAAACGACTCTTCGATTAGAAGGTTTTCCAGTCAAAATACATTTACCTTCTTCCTCTGTCCAATCATTTGGAATACAACGAATCGTTGCTTTGGTCAATTCTTTAATCTTCTTTTCCGTCTCCACTGTTCCATCCCAATGCGCATAAATGAATCCACCTTTATTTTCCAAAACATCTTGGAACTCTTCCATTGTATCTACATGTGAAGTATGCTCAGCACGATAATCCAAAGCACGTTGGAAAAGATTATTTTGAATATCTTCCAATAATTGTTCAACGTGATCTACAATGCCTTCCAAAGGTTGTGAAGATTTTTCTTTGGTATCTCTTCGAGCAACTTCAACCACTCCATTTTCCAAATCTCTTTTTCCAATACCTAATCGAACAGGAATTCCATGCATCTCATATTCAGCAAATTTAAAACCCGGACGTTTCTTTTTGTCTTGATCGTACTTTACAGTAATACCTTTTGCTTTGAGTTCTGTCATGATTTTTTCAACAGCTGCGTTGATTTCATCATTTGGTTTTGGAATTGGAATAATGACTACTTGAGTCGAAGCTAATTTTGGAGGAACTACCAAACCTTCATCATCAGAATGAGTCATAATTAATGCTCCCATCAATCGAGTACTCACTCCCCAAGAAGTTGCCCAAACGTATTCTTCTTTTTGATTTTCATTCAAAAACTTCACATCAAATGCTTTCGCAAAATTTTGACCTAAAAAGTGAGAAGTTCCTGCTTGCAAAGCTTTTCCATCTTGCATCAAAGCTTCGATAGTAAAAGTATCTACGGCACCTGCAAATCTTTCGTTTTCAGATTTAAAACCTCGGATGACAGGAACTGCCATATATTCTTCTGCAAATTTTGCGTAAACTTCTTGCATCTGTTTGGTCTCTGCAATTGCTTCTTCTTTAGTTGCATGAGCAGTATGACCTTCCTGCCAAAGAAACTCTGCCGTTCGTAAAAACAAACGAGTTCTCATTTCCCAACGAACTACATTACACCATTGATTAACTAATATTGGCAAATCTCGATAGGAGTTAATCCAATCTCGATAAGTATTCCAAATGATCGTTTCAGAAGTTGGTCGTACGATTAATTCTTCTTCTAATTTTGCAGAAGGGTCAACTACCACACCTTCTCCGTTTGGATCATTCATCAATCTGTGATGAGTTACCACTGCACATTCTTTTGCAAAACCATCAACGTGTTGCGCTTCCTTACTTAAAAAACTTTTTGGAATAAAAATCGGGAAGTAAGCATTTTGGTGACCAGTTTCTTTGAACATTTTGTCCAACTGTCCTTGCATTTTTTCCCAAATACTAAATCCGTAAGGTTTGATGACCATACATCCTCGGACAGCTGAATTTTGAGCCAAGTTGGCTTTTTTGACAATGTCCAAATACCATTGGGAATAGTCTTCTTCTCTACTTGTAATTTCTTTTGCCATGATAAATTATATGTATTTATTAGTATTTGAGTTTCAGTTTAAAAATGTTTATTTTAAAAAACGTGTTTACTTTTTTGATAAAAAGAACATATTTCTAAAAAAAGTTATACTGAAACGCATTTTTCTTTTATTAAAAAAAAAGTTAAATGAATTTGTAAAGTGACGTGAAATAGACTATTTCGTCTCAATGAATGAATGTTAACGCCGATTTTAACAATTTTAACACCAAACAAATTCAACTTTAATACTGTTTTAACTAAAAAAGAGGCACAAAAGTAATAAATTACGCTTGAACTTGTAAGAGAGTTTCGGTAATTACAACATTAAAAATTTTTACAATATGAAATCTTATAAAATATCCCTTTATCTCACAGCTGTTTTCCTTTTTGGAATAGTTGCTACACCATTCGCACAGTACGACGATATCTATTATAATCCAGATACTGATAGTGATTATTATACTACGTCAAGTTCATCAGATGATTATGACGAGTACGATGATTATGAAGAATATACAGAGAATAATTATGATGACGATTACTATGATGAGGATCGAAGAAGTGGATATTACTACTCAAGTCGTATTCGTAGATTTAATCGACCTAATCGAGGATTTGGATATTATGATCCTGTATTCGTAGATGCTTATTCTTATGATCCATTTAATCCTTATTATGATCCATTTTTCTCAAGACCATCAATTTATGTTAGTGTAGGAAATGGATTCGGATACAACCGTTGGAACAGATATAATCGTTGGAACAGATGGAACCGTTGGAATAACAATGGATTTTATAATAACAACTTCTACGGTGGCTACAGTCCATACTCATATGGAGGTGGTTTTGGAGGTGGTTTCAATAGTCCATACAACAGCTACTACAATAATGCATATTGCCCACCTTCTTATTGGGGAGGAAATGGTTTTGCATCTAACAATATTCAAAATGCAAATACTCCAAATGTAACCAATACTTATTATGGTTCAAGAAGGGGAGGTAGTGTAAGAGCTTCAGGGGAGAGTACGACGAGACAACAGTTCTTCACAGCACCTAATTCATCTAATAATATTGCAACAACGAGAACAAGAACGTCAACTGGAGGTACAACTACAAAAGCAACTCGTGGAAAAACACGATCAACTTCAAGAACGAAAGCAATTCGTAACTCAAGTTCTACACGAAATAGTGCAACGAGATCATCTTCAAGAAGGAATACTGAGACTAGAAGTACTAATCCACGAAGGCCTGAAACACGAAGAAGTACAAGAGGTTCATCAAGAAGTAGCAGCACAAGAAGTTCATCTCGACCTTCAAGAAGTAGTAGTACAAGAAGTAGTGGATCAAGCAGATCAAGAAGCAGTAGTACAAGAAGTTCATCTCGACCTTCAAGAAGTAGTAGTACAAGAAGTAGTAGCTCAAGAAGAAGCTCTTCTAAATCGTCAAGCAGTTCTTCTAGAAAAAGAAAAAATTAAGCAACACAGTATTTTTTAGAAATACTTTAGGATAAAAAGAGTTGGGTGAGTTTTGTAAAAAAATTCACCCATTTCTTTGCCCTAAACAGACTAACCTAAATCTTTATTTCAAAAACTTTGTTTTAATTTTACGAAAATCATCAGAACTAAAGATGAGAGGTGATTCTATTTTCCAAATCAAAAAAACAAACTCAATGAAAAATATTATTCTTTTAATTTTTGTCTTATTTTCTATAAATATTCATGCTCAAACAATTTCTGATGCTTTGCGATATTCAAACCTGGAAGTTGGGGGAACCGCTCGAACGGTTGGAGTAGGAGGTGGTATTGGTGCTCTGGGAGCAGACTATTCTGTTTTGAGTACGAATCCTGCGGGGATCGCAGCTTTTCGAACCAATGAATTTGTGATTACTCCAGGGGTTTATAATTCAAAGGTTACTTCTTTGCTCGAGCGAGGAACAGGAAATGAACCAATAGAGGAAAGTTTAGCTAAATTCAATTTAGCGAACATTGGAATGATCTTAAATTACCGACCACAATATTCAAAATGGACAACATTTAATCTTGGAATTGGATTTAATCGTTTGGCTTCTTTTAATCAAGATTTCGTTTTCAAAGGAACATCCCCAGGGTCAATAGTTCAGCGATTTACCGAGCTAGCCAATGATGGAATCTTTGATGATTTTGAAGGAATTTTAGCAGAGGATGCTTTGGCTATTTATTCATCTGGATCTAATCCAGATGTTTTTACTAATGACTTTGAAGATCCACTTACTTCACCTGATTACCAAATAGAGCGGGAGCAATTTTTTCAAACTAGAGGTTCTTATAGCGAGCTAGTTTTTTCACTTGGAGGTAATTTTGATGAAAAAATAATGGTAGGAGCAACGATAGGTGTTCCATTTATTAATTACGAAGAAGAAAAAACTTACGAGGAAAAAGAATCAGAGGGTGTTGATGATGTAGAATATTTTGATGAACTTCTTTTTATAGAAAACCTTTCAACTTCAGGAACTGGAATTAATTTAAAACTTGGATTCATTTATAGAATCAGTCAAATGTTCCGAGTAGGTGCTGCAATTCATACACCAACAGCTTTTAAATTAACGGATAATTTTTCTACTCAGTTACGTTATGATTATACTGACCTTGATGGACCTTCCTCAACTACCGCAGACTCTCCCGAAGGAACTTTTGATTATAAGCTAAGAACTCCTTGGCGAGCGATGGCTAACTTTGCTGTTTTGGTTAATCGAAAAGGATTTATTACGGCAGATGTGGAATATGTAGATTACTCTGTTTCTGAGTTTAACTTGACTGCGAATAGTTCGAGTATAGAAGATAGAAACTATGAAATGGACTTAAATAGGGAGGTTGGAAATTCATTTCGATCTGCTGTAAACGTTAGAATTGGAGGAGAATATGCCCACGAGAACTTAAGATTTAGAGCTGGATATGGGATAAGTGGCACACCTTATGCAGATAGTAATATTACAAATAATGCTTATAGCCTCGGTTTTGGAATCCGTGAAAAAAGCTTTTATATAGATTTTGCGTATAGATATTCCAAGATTACTGAAGGTTATGTTCCGTATTTATTATCTGATCCAGAGCAAGAGCAATTTGTTACGAATGATGTGGCAAATACTAGAATTATAATGACAGCTGGATTTAAATTTTAATTTTTATAAATTTTATTTTATAACATTCAAAAAAATAATCAACGTTATATATACTTTTTTGATATTATATCCTCCCAGTATTAGTTATATAATTTGATTCTTAAACAAATTTATCAAATAATAAACTAATTTAGATCAAACCCGATTGAACAAGTTTTCTATGAGAAAATTGATACTAATTTTATCAGTATTTTTATTTGGTTACTCATCACTTATCGGACAAGTGGAGGTGAAGGCTACTGAAGAGGGGGCAGGTTATCCAGAAGTGGACGAGCGAAAAATTATCGAAACCAAATGGCGTTATACTTACGCCCTTCATCTTGAATCCAATACCATTTTTCACAAGGCGGAAAAAGATTATGAATACTTTTTGCATTTTAAGTATGACTATACTTATGACCAATTTCTAAATGGTAAATATGACAAAGGTGTTTGGAGTCTGAATGAAAGTGATTTGTTTTATAGTTTTAAGCATAGCAAAAAATTTGAGATTGCTCAGATTACCAAAAATGTTTTAGTCTTAGAATTTGAACAACCAAATAGTAAAGGAACTTACCAATACCACTTTGTCAGAGTGGAAACAAAGGATGCTCCTTTTATTAAACCAGTCAACGAACTTCCAGACATCTTGGTAGAAGAACTTGATCCTAAAAAAAATCGAAATCAATGGTGGACTTTTGGAAAAAAGAAAAAGAAGAAAAGAAGGTGGCGAAAGAAAAAAGATGAACCAAAAGAAAAAGAAGTATATATAAGTATTGAGTTGATTGGTGGAGGATATTATGGAGGAATTGATCCAGTATTGCGAGATTATATTCACATCAAAAGTTCAGGCCGATTGATTAAGGAATTTAAGAGTGTGAACAAAGGTTTGTTAGTAACAAAAAAGACTATAGCGAGAGACGAATTGGAAGCATTTGCCGAATTCATCATCACTCAAAAGTTTTTTGAAATTGAACGAATGTATGATTGTGAAGATGCGATTTGCCAAAAAAGAAAAGCGAATAAACCTACACCAATTCCTTTGCGTCTTGCTGTAGCTTACGGTTCACGGAAAAAAGTAGTTACCATAAGTATTTGGGGAAAAGACCATAATAATATGAAATATGTGGACTACCCAGATTCCATTGATAATATTGTAGATGCTATCCAAAAGATGGCTCATCAGATAGAGGAATCCTAATCGAAAAATAATTGATGAAAGTCATTTATAAAAAAAGCTCATTGTGAACAATTCACAATGAGCTTTTTTTTATATTTGAGGAAGATTTAGTTGCTATAACAACTATTTTTGAAATCAACTTCAATAACACGATTTAAATCATATAAAATGCATTACTATAGTTTAGGAAGTATTCCAAAAAAGAGACACACTCAGTTTCGTAAACCAAATGGTGAATTATATCACGAGCAATTATTTTCTACGGTAGGATTTGATGATCTGGCTTCGTTGCTTTACCATTGTAACCCACCCACTCAAATTGTGCAAGTAGGAGAACCTTATTCCATTGCTCCCAAGTTAATTCATGATAAACAATTAAAACATCGAAGTCTCCAGGGTTTTAAAGTAGCACCAGAGGATGATTACTTGAAAAGCCGAAAGCCGGTCTTGGTGAACAAAGATTGCAAAATCGTTTTGTCTGCTCCTCGAAAAAGCATGACTGATTATTACTTTAAAAATGCAGATGCTGATGAAGTGATTTTTGTCCACGAAGGTTCAGGTGTGTTAAAAACGATGTACGGAAATATCACATTTGGCTACGGAGATTATTTAGTGGTTCCGCGAGGAACGATTTATCAATTGCATTTTGATTCAGAAGATAATCGATTGTTAATAGTAGAATCTACTGGTCCAATCACCACTCCAAAACGATATCGAAATAATTTTGGACAATTGATGGAGCATTCTCCTTTCTGTGAAAGAGATATTCGCAAACCCGAAACATTAGAAACTCACGATGAAAAAGGAGACTTTTTAATGTACATCAAAAAGCAGGATAATATTTATCCATATCATTATTTGAGTCATCAATTTGATGTAGTTGGTTGGGATGGATATGTTTATCCATATGCTTTTTCGATTCATGAATTTGAACCAATTACAGGTCGAGTACATTTGCCACCTCCGATACACCAAACTTTTGCAGCAAGTGGATTTGTGATTTGCTCATTCGTACCTCGGTTGTATGATTATCATCCAGATGGAATTCCAGCACCTTATAATCATAGTAATATTGATAGTGATGAGGTATTGTATTATGTTGATGGAGACTTCATGAGCCGAAAACATGTGGAGCGCGGAATGATTACTTTACATCCAGGAGGAATTCCACATGGACCACATCCAGGAACTGTGGAGAAGAGTATTGGAAAAAAAGAAACAGGTGAATTAGCGGTAATGGTAGATACTTTTGCACCACTTTTGATGACTGAATATGCGGCTGGAATCGAAGATGGTGATTATTACAAAAGTTGGTTAACCTAAGCTGTAGCTGGACTTTCCGAGTCCAGTATTTGAAATAATTACGTTTTTAAAAAACAAAAAAGGCAGATCATCAGTTTTGTAACTGGTAGCTCTACCTTTTTTAATTTTTTTTTGTAAAAAAAAGAACATGAAAAATTCCTTAACCTTATTGTGCTTTTTACTTTTGACAACAATTAGTTGTGCTCAAACTCAAGGTAATCGACCAAAAGTAAATAGCGAGGAGTTTGATAAAAAAATATCAAAAACAATCAGTTTTTCTATTCCAGTAATGGGTGTAGATGAATTGGTAGAAATGCAAGAAGATGTGATTTTGCTCGACGCTCGACCTCAAAGTGAATTTGATATTAGCCATATTAAAGGTGCAAAAAGAATTGGGTTTAAAAATATCGACGAAGAGGCTCTCGCAGGAATTGATAAAGATGAGCAAATTGTAGTGTACTGTTCCATCGGTTATCGAAGTGAGAAGGTAGGAGAAAAACTCAAAAGAATGGGTTTTAAAAATGTCTACAATCTTTACGGAAGTATTTTCGAATGGATTAATCAAGGCAACGAAGTTGTCGACAAAGATGAAAAGACAACTGGAAAAGTTCACACCTACAACAAACGTTGGAGCAAGTGGGTAGAAGATGGCAAAGCTGAAAAAGTATGGTGAAAACGATTATCATAATATATGTAATTGTATTGTTATAGTTTTTTTAGAAAAAATATAAACGTTAAAACCCTAGGGAAAACCTATATCTCAAAGTCGAGATATAGGTTTTTTTATTAAATTGAAAAAGTTGGTAATGTATTTGATATATGGTAAATAACATATTCAATAAGTTACCACGAGACAAGGATTTTTCCCTCCCACCGATTCAAGTCTTCTAAAAATTTACACTATGAGAAATTACTTAATGAGCACCATGGCGGTGTTACTAATCTACGCTATTCCAAGTTTTTCACAATGTATTCAAGGCGATTGCTATAATGGTGAGGGCATTTTTTCTTACCAAGATGGAAGCATGTACGACGGTACCTTTGCTAAGGGTGAAACCCATGGGTTTGGTGCTTGGTGCTTTCCCAATGGTGATAAATACGTTGGAGGATTTAAAAATAATTCTCAACATGGACCTGGAATTGTTTACCATGTCAATGGAGGAGAAACGATGGGAGAGTGGATTAATGGCGAATATTTCGGCGTAAAATATGGAGAAGTCGAAGGTTGTATCGAAGGCGATTGCATCAACGGACATGGAACGTATATTTACGACGAAGGCAATGCAAAATACACGGGATATTTCAAAGAGGAAATGCCTCATGGACAAGGAGTTTGTCAATATTCCAATCGCGAATTTTTCGAAGGACAATGGGAAGAAGGAAGTTTTAATGGCTATGGAACTTTGTATTTATCAGATGGTTCTCCGATTCAAGGTTATTGGAAAGATGGAACATTCATTGGTCAAGAAGAACCAGTCAAAGCTTCATTTATGCCTGCAGAAGAACCAGTTGTAGAGCAAACAATTTCGACACTTTCAGATATTAGAAAAAATGCTAAAATAAAAGTTCATGCATTAGTAATTGGAATTTCAACGTACACGCATATGCCTGTTTTGAAATACTCAGATGACGATGCTTATAGAATGTATGCGTTTTTGAAAAGCCCAGAAGGTGGTGCACTTCGAGATGATAATATTCGAATGCTAATCGACGAAGAAGCAACTCGAAAGAATATCAAAAATGCCATGAACGAATTATTTATGAATGCTGGGCCAGATGATTTAGTGTTGATGTATTACAGCGGGCATGGATTAAAAGATTGTTTTTTACCAATTGATTTTGATCGATATAATAATAAATTATTTCACGAAGAAATCAATGAGATTTTAAAACAAAGTCCTGCGAAATATAAATTATGTATTGCTGACGCTTGTCACTCAGGAGGTTTAGCAATGAAAGGTGGAAGTCCTGATAATGAATTTTCGGACGAGCAAGTAATCAATACTTATTACAATAATTTAGCTCAATCGAATGCAGGAACAGCCTTGATTCTTTCTTCAAAATTAGAAGAGATTTCTTTGGAGTCAAGTGGGTTGCGTCAAGGTGTTTTTAGTCACTTTTTGATTAGAGGATTGGAAGGAGAAGCGGATCGAAATATTGATAAAATTGTAACGGTTACTGAACTTTTCGATTTTATATCTTCGAATGTAAAAAGCTATACTGCAAATCGACAATCGCCAGTCATTAAAGGATCTTTTGATCGAACAATGACGGTGAGCGTAGTTCGGTAAGTAGGTGATTATTAGAATAAAAAAAAGAGGCTGTCTCATAGGTAAAATTATGGGGCAGCCTTTTTTTTAAATAGAGCCAACGTTAAATTTACTTTCTAAATCGAAGCCTAGTCGTCCATGAGTAATGAGAGCACAAAATTTGAAAAATGGATTATATAAGTTCAA
>CAJQQY010000095.1 GCA_905480595.1 uncultured Saprospiraceae bacterium
AATAAATATGAAAATTTTGGAAAGGTTGTTTTAAAAGAGAAGCAATTAACGGCTTTGAGATTTCGGCATTCTTGTAGGCGGTGATAATACAACCGTAATCATATTCTTTGTAGGCATCTCCAAATTGTTCTTTCGTTTTTATTTTCTCTTTAGAAAAAAGAGCCAGGAAAACAGTCACGAAAGGAAACAATAAATAGAATCCTAACAATACACTTACAAAAATAAACAAGTAAACTAAAACGCTCATTTTATGAATGGTTAACCGTTAACCGTTATTAAAAAAGTTCCACCAAACTCCTTTATAAAAAGCTGAAATATGTCCCCATTCACGATTCTTCAGAAAGACCAAAGTGTTTTTGGGAATAGTGAAAAAAAACAAAAATAAATAAAATATCACTATCTGACTCTGACTTCGATTTCTCCGTACGAAGAAAATTCTGTTGCGAGTATGGTAGTAAGTTTTCAATGTACTATTTTGTCCAACTGCCAAAGATTCTTTATGAAAAACTAAAGCATTTGGTTCTACATAAACCTTGTAACCTGCATTTCGAATCTGCTCACTCCAATCCAATTCTTCATAATATAAGAAGAATTCTTCAGGCATAACTCCGACATTATTAACTACTTCTCGCTTAATCATCATTGCTGCACCATGAACATATGCTGTCTCTTTAGCTTCATTAAATTGTCCTCGGTCAATTTGCCTTTCACCTATAATTTCATTCCTTGCAGTCATCGGATGAACATGAGTTGCACCAGCATATTGAATAATCTGTTGATTATTGGTCAACTTTGGATCGTAACAGATTCGAGGACTAACAATGCCTAATGGGGGAATAGAGTTGAACAGTTGTAGGAGAGTTTCGATGCATCCTTCCGTAATTTCTGTATCATTGTTGACAAAAAAAAGGTAGTCACCTTTGCTCGCTCGAATGCCTAAATTATTTCCACCTGAAAATCCAAGATTTTTATCACTAAAAATATAATTTACCTCAGGGTATTTTTCAGCTAACAACTTTGTGGAATCCTGTATGGAACCATTATCGACTAATATTATTTCAAAATTACAAAATGAGATACTTCTCAATGATTGCAATAACTCTAAAGTCACTTGAATCTGATTGAAATTAACAGAAATAATAGAAACGAGTGGTTGCTCCACCTTCATATTTTTTTCCTCAAAGTAATAGTTCTTTTTACAAATTCTTCCTTTTAAGTCCAGTTAAAATGAAACTCAACTCTACATTTTGTTGATTTCACTTCTAATCTTAACTATATTTCAGAACTTAAAAAAGATTGAAAATTATACATAAAAATAGGTTTTGAACTGAACTTCTAAGTGCGAAATTAAATCCAAAACCTATTCCAAATAGTTTATATTTTAAACAGATTCGTCTTGAATCATTGCAGGGAGAGTTTTTGCGACAATTTTTATATCCATCATAATAGAAAGCTTAGATGCATATTCTATATCCAAATCAATTCTTTCCTGAACAGACATATCTTTTTTTCCCCTTTTAGATACTTGCCACAAACCGGTTAAACCTGCAGGAGCAATAAATCTTCGAGAGTTTCCATCAGTTGTTAACTGCTCTGCTTCATAAAGTGGTAATGGACGATTTCCAATAATTGACATATCACCTTTTAAAACATTGATTAACTGAGGTAATTCATCCAGACTAGTTTTTCTAATAAATCTACCGATTAGGGTAACTCGAGGATCATTTTGGATTTTAGTAAAAGAAGTACCTTCCTCGTTTCTATTATATTGATTCAAGTGCGAATATTCATCTAATTTTTGATCAGCGTCTACACACATGGAACGAAATTTCAAAAAATTAAAAACCTTATAATTCGTCCCTGCTCTTTTTGAACTATAAAGAACTGGTCCTTTAGAAGTAATTTTTATTATAATAGCAATAGTAAATAATATTGGACTTAAAAATATTAAAGCTCCAGAAGCAACACAAATATCAAATATTCTTTTCCCTATTGGAATCTGATATTTAGCAGAAATTACTTTTCCTATTTTTTGAACTTTTCTTTTGTGTTGAATTAAGAATTCAATTCTTGATAAAATGTTTTCCCATTTTAATGGAAGAGAATAACAATCATCAATTCCCTTTTGGATCGCGATTTTTAAGTAAATAGATTCGGTAGTTCTATTAATTACGATAAAGGGAACACATTGAAGTGTTTCTTCTTTTCTAACATTATCTAAAAAGTGGAAATTATTTTTTCTTAAAACATTAAGATCACAAATCAATGCGAACTCAGGAGAATTTGACAAGTTTAATTCGATTAAACTTTGGATAGATACCTCTTTTAATTGGTGTTTTTGAACGATTTCATAAGATACATCTGAGTTTTCTTTCAATACATTGGATACAAATTCATCTTCAAAACCAATTAAATACAGTAGTTTTTTTGTCAGCTTCGCTTTTGAACGAAGCACGATTACGGATTCTGCTACGGTCGAGTGTAGGTTCATAATAAGAGTTTTCTGTTCATTAAAGAACACAGTTTAGGTTCTTGTCAATAGAGTGTTGTATTTGGGTTAAATAACTTGCAGCTAAACTTTTATTGTTTTTTTATTTTTTAAGATTGTAAGAATCTTTAATAATAAAACATTTGGATTAAAAGGCTTTTTCATATAGCCATTGATACCGATTTCAAGGCATTTTTCAATAATTTTCCCTTTTTCTTCACCAGAAACAATTACTACAGGAATATCTTGAAAAAATCCACTTACACGAATATTACTTAAAAAATCAATGCCCCCTAAATTAGGCATATTAATATCTAAAACAATTACCTCAGGAATGTTCCCTTCATTAATCCAAGCCAAAGCTTCATATCCATTTGAAGCAGTTTTAACTTTGAAAGTCTTTCCTAAAAAATTGTCCATTATGATTCTAAGGGGGCTGTGATCTTCGACAATTAATATTTGTTCTTTGATGTTCATGATTTAATCCTAATAAATTAGACAATTAACAATTAACAATTAACAATTAATTTATCCATCCTTACAAGCATAACTCTTAAAAAACAGTTGTTTTAAAATGATCGGAAGGAAAAAATCAATCACAGTTTTTGGATTCAGTAAAATGAAAACATCTAAACCTAAAACGGTTAAGTTTTATCGTTTAATAATAAAAAATCGAGTTTAATCATTGACATGAATATTCAATAATTACTAATATAATTATTAGGTTTTGGAAATGGAAAATAAAAGTTATTTTCTAGTTTTGTAGTAGGGGGATTCTTAGTCTTTGAGGAATGATTGAGCTACAAATTTAACCCAAAAAATCCATTATTTATATACATAAAACAAGGTATAATTCATATTTTTAATTTTGATAATACCTAAATATGAACGAATATACTTTGCAAAAGAACTTACTTGAAATCTAAAAATAGCTACAAAACAACAACTATCAAAATAAAACTCGTATAATATTCTGCTCGAATTAGATCTAAATTCTTCCCCAAAAGAGAAACTTAAATTATTAAAATTTCGAAATAGACTTGTTTTCCTCCAGTTCAACTATAATATCAACTTATATAAATTTTCTATTTTTATGAATTTTAATTCTTCAATTTATTTCATTTCTTTTGAATTCATTTTATTTTTGATTTCTTTTCAATTCCAATCATCTCCTCATGAAATTTCTACATCATTTTCATTTTTATAGACTCTATCTTTATGTCAATAGTCACTTTAAAAATAATTTTCTTCATTTCACTCTTTATAGTTTTCTATGCATACTTAGGATATGGGATTTTACTTTTTATTATATTAAAAATAAAAAGACTTTTTTCTAAAAAAGGAAATGAATACGATCCTGATTTTCTTCCAGAAGTTACCTACATAGTTGCTGCATTCAATGAAGAAGATTGGATTGGTGAAAAAATCAAAAACTCATTCGATTTTGATTATCCGAAAGATAAAATCAAATTCTTTTTTGTTACAGACGGCTCTGATGACAGAACTCCCGAGGTGGTTAAAAATTATCCTACTCCAGATGGTTTCGACTTGCAATTTTTTCATCAACCTAAACGACGAGGTAAAATTGCAGCTATCGAACGTGTAATGGAATTTGTAAAAACTCCTATTGTTGTTTTTTCAGATGCTAACACATTTGTGAATCCAGATGCGATTCGAAATATCGTTAGACATTACAAAAATGAAAAAGTAGGTGCTGTGGCTGGTGAAAAAAGAATTTCTTTAGATGATTCAGGTACTGCTAATGAAGTGGGTGAAGGTTTGTATTGGAAATATGAGAGTACATTAAAAAAATGGGATTCTGAGTTTTATTCAGTCGTTGGAGCGGCTGGCGAATTATTTTCTGTTCGTACTGAATTGTTTAGCCCTGTTCCTTCTGATACAATTATTGAAGATTTTGTAATGACGATGAGAATCGCCGATAGCGGCTACAAAGTAGTTTATGAACCAGAAGCTCGAGCGGTGGAAACAGCTTCAGCATCAGTCAAAGAAGAACTTAAAAGAAAAATTAGAATCGCAGCTGGTGGAATTCAAGCAATTGGAAGACTATCTTCAATGTTGTTGCCTTTTAAGAATCCAGTTTTGACTTTTCAATATATTTCCCATAGAGTTTTGAGATGGACATTGGCTCCTTTGGCTCTTCCTATATTACTAGGAGTTAATATTTATTTAGCTCAGCAAGGAGTTCCTTTCTTCAATTTTATTTTATGGTGTCAAGTTATATTCTATGCCATGGCATTAGTTGGT
Organism: uncultured Saprospiraceae bacterium; assembly: GCA_905480595.1. Classification (GTDB taxonomy): domain Bacteria; phylum Bacteroidota; class Bacteroidia; order Chitinophagales; family Saprospiraceae; genus CAJQQY01. The sequence goes on from CAJQQY010000095.1 coordinate 4,754, forward strand.
TACCTTTTAGAAAAACAAAAACTAAAATTCAAAGCTTTCTTTGTACCATATTATTTTTGCGTAATGAATTATGCAATGTATCGAGGTTTTTTCCGAGCCATTGGAGGAAAACAATCTGTGCTTTGGGAAAGAGCAAAACGTGGCTAATACTTTATTCAAAAAAAATAAACTCTGAATTCTTCTGTTAAAAATTCGGGGTTTATTTTGGTCTTATTAAATGCTTTTTACTGAAATATTTCCACATATAATTCCTTTAGTCTATATTTATGAAAATTTTGTAGGATTTTTCCAATCCACGTTTTCCAATCTATTACCTTGTATTTTTATTTACTATCAATTCCATTTTTTATCATAAAAAAACTAGATATGAAATTTCAGAAAATTATTTTTCTTGCAGTTATTTCTCTTTCATTATTAGCGACTTCTTGTAAAGATGGGAGTTCCATTTCAGAAGATGCAATTATAAATATTCCTGCTAATTCTTCTTCTGTTTCAGCGATCAATGTTAAAAGGTTAATGGATAAAGCTGATTTTGAATCTATGCAAAAGATGTCTTTTTACCAAGATTTCATTAAGGATGCTTCTAATGGAAATCCAAGTGTCTCGGCAGTTTTAAAAGATCCATATGCATCAGGACTTAACCTTGACGCAAATATGTATATGGTTCAGGATGTAGATATAACTACTCCTGAAAATTCATTTATGGGAGTGGTGGCTAGCTTAAGTGATAAAGCTGCATTCAAAAAATTATTAACTTCTGATGGAAATCCTGACATTAAATCTGAGGGAGCTTACGAATATTTTTCTGCTGATCGACGAACTATTGTTGCTTGGAATGACGACATCGCAGTAATGGGAACAAGTCAAGGTTCTGGTGCTAATTTAAAAGCAGGAGTGGAAAGTGTTTTCAATACAACTAAAGAAACTTCAATTGTAAATAACGAAGATTTGAAAAAATGTTTTTCTAAAAAGGCAGATATCACAAGTTGGTTTTGTTCCAATAAAATGGCTGAAGCTTCAAAAGGAAAATTGGGAATGGCTGGCTTCATCATCACACCTGCCATGTTAACTGAAAATTATGCTCATAGCTATTTCAATTTCGAAAAAGGAGCTATCATTTCAGAATCTAATTATGATTTGAACGAAAAATTAACAGCTGAGTTTAGCCATGTATTTAAGGATAAAGTAAAAACAGATTTTTCAAAATTTGTTCCTGCTGATGATTTGATTTTTGGATTTACAGGTGCTTTAGATATGAAAGGAATCAATATGATTCTTAATAATAAATCAATGGCTGGAATGGCAGATATGACGATGAAAGAATACGGATTGACTACTGCAGACATAGCTAAAACTATTGATGGAGATTTTTTGGTAACTAGTCATGCAACAGAAGGAGAAAATCCAAAAATGTTAGTCGCTGTAAAGATCAATGACATGGATGGTTTTCAGAAAATTATTGACTTAGGTAAAGATTACGATATGATTGAAAGCGCTGGTGATGGTCTTTATAAAATGGCAGGGTTAATGGGACTTGCAGATGATGCACCAATGTTTTATGTAACGGATGGAATGCTTTTCGTTGGAGATGGTAATGCTACTATTCCAGCATTACAAGCTGGTGATTATGGGAAAAATGGTACAGTAGCTAAGGATATTAAAAACATTTTTTCTAAAAATATCATGGGTGGTTATGTTGATTTCAATAATATTGGAAATTACTTGGATGGTATGGGAATAGACTTCAACGCCATGAAAGATGGAACCATGGAATTGAATAGAGATAATGGAACGATGAAATTGAACATGACTGATCAAAAGAAAAATGCTCTTAAAAGCATCGTTGATTGGACTAATAAAAATTACGAAAAAAAAGGCGCGATGTAATTGATTAATCAGTTGATTGGGAAATAAGGAAACTGGGGTTTCCCATTTCCTGATCAACTGATTTCCTGATCAATCCATTTACTAATATAGCAATCAACAAACAATGATTACACTTCAAAAAATACTTCCTCATCCATTAAAAGAAAGTGGAACTAATCCTACAACTGAAATTTGGAATAAAGATTTGTCTTTTGAAAAGGGAAAAAAATACTTGGTAATTGCTCCCTCTGGAAAGGGAAAATCAACTTTGCTCCATTGCATTTATGGATTACGAAAAGATTTTGATGGAACAATTTTATTGAATGATAAAAACATCAAAAAATATAAGAGTGATGAATTAGCAGAAGTGAGGCAAAATAAGTTATCTATTGTTTTTCAAGATCTTCGTTTGTTTGATCAACTGACTGCTGAGGAAAATATCTTGCTTAAGACTAATTTGCAAGACCATAAAACACTTGATCAAATTAGAGAAATGGCTGAGCAATTAGGAGTAACTGACCTATTAAAAAAACCATGTGGAACACTTTCTTTTGGTCAAAGACAACGGATTGCCATTATTCGAGCACTCTGCCAACCATTTGATTTCTTGTTATTGGATGAACCATTTAGCCATTTGGATGAAGCAAATATTAAAGCTGCGACTCAACTAATAAAAGCAGAGTGTGACGCTCAAGGAAGTAGTTTAATTTTAGTTAGTTTGGGGGAGGATTATTATTTCGATTATACAGATAAAATTATTTTGTAAAAAATAAAAAAATCGTTAGACGATTAATACCCTCGATATAATGGTTTCGTTATTTTGATTTTCTTCTTCGAAATCGCTAATTCAATTAACTCATCTTCGTTAACTTTTAACTCCCATTTACACAATTGTTTTTTTCTATAATTAATAGAAAAAAGTGCTTCCTTCAAAAATGGATATCCAAGTAAACCATCTAATTTGATTCCATTTTCTCCTTGCAAAAAGGATAAATCAGCAAAAGCAAATGGTTGATTCTTATAATAAGATTTTCCAATTTTCATTTCTTTCACTTGAACATGATTCACTTGAACATGATTTATTTGAACATGATTTACTTGAATTTGCTTATTATCGTCTCCAATAATTAGTCCCAAAAAATCAGACTCTATCATATCTTTAGGTAATCTATTTTTCAATCTTTGATCAATTACATTTATTTCCGCTCCTGTATCTATTCCAAAATAATATTTCTTTTTCCCTATTTTAACTTTGATAACTGGAATATGTCCGACCATTCGAAACCATACCTTATCAGCTTTTTCATAATTCTCAAAAAAGGATTTATTTGATTTTGAAATCAAAAACATTTTTTCCTTTTCATAATCGATGAGTAATTCTTTTCTTTTGACTTGATCATAGCTAATGAGTCCTGCAAAATCTCTTTTTTTAATCCGTGCAATGTTACCTAAATCGACGGCATAACTTACCTTTCTCTTTAATTTAATCCCTTGCCAATCAAAATTAACTTTGCTCATCCTTTTTACATTTTTTGTCACTCCTACTCCATTAATAATAAAGCCATTTTTCTTTTCAGATAAGATTGAATTTATTAATAAATGTGGTGATCCAGTATCCAAAATGAAAGACTGAGATTGCCCATCTAATTTCGCATCTAAAAAAATTAATCCCCCCACTAATTCAAAATCAGATTCCATCACTCCTTTAGCTTGGGTCTGAAAATATTTTTCTTGAAAGGTCAATTGGATAGGTTCAGGCTGAAAAGCCATCTGAACATTGAGATGAGATACCATCAAAATAGAAGCAATAAAGATGTTCATGGACGTGGTTTTTTGAAGACCACTTTCTTCTGTAGGGAGGAAATCTTAGAAAAAAGAAATCATAATTAACGAAAAAAAAAGGAAGAGGGAATTAAATTGGTTTTATGAATTTCTAGGTTGGTTATAATTGTGGGAAAGAAAACATGATGGGGAGGATATTTCTAAAGATATTATAAGATAAGTCATTTTATCCATAAATCCAACCAATATTTGGCTTTACAGGAGTAAACAGTAATAAAAGTTGACAAATAGTGATTTTTCCAATAAAAAAAAGGTAGACAACCAAGCGGTTAACTACCTTATAATTTCGAGCTAATATCTTTTTAGAAATTATATCCGATAGAGAATCGAATTGAGTTATTATATTTTATAAATTTTGCATTATTGAATAATTGTCTCCCAAAAGATTCTTGGTTAAAATTAGAAGTTTGCATTGTCGGATTAAATCCTCCTGAATTATCATAAACTTCAAAATTTCGGTCTGTTGCACTTCCAATTATTTCTGCTTCACTATTCCTATTGGATTTTAATATTGGTAAAAATCCATGATGATATTGAAGTCCTAAACTTATTTTCCGAGTAGGTTTCCATACTAATCCAGCAACAGCACTCACATTTAATTTGGTCCAATAATTTTCGTCTGCATATTGCTTTTGAGAAATTGAATTTAAATCTATCGCATCCAATTCAATTCCGTAAGTGGAGTAATCATTATTAGCTGATTCATCTAAATTCAAATTATTATTAATTAATCTTGTTTGATCTTTTATCAAATAAGAAGCATTGGCTCCTAATTGAAATTCCATTTTTTTAATTGGCGAATAAGTTAGTAAAACAGGTAAATCTAATTGATGAAATTTTTCCAAAATAAAATCAGAATTAGATTGAACCGCCACAGTTGAAAAAGGAGGAGGAGTAGCAATCGCTGTTTCAAGAAATTCACTCGACAATGCCGCATCTTGATTTCCACTAAAATAATATGGCTGGTCTTTTTGCAATTGAGAATAACCTAAACCAGTTCTTAATCCTAATTTTTTTCCGATAGGAAAATGAATAGATGCCCCAGTCATTATTCCTGGTTTTTTAATATTGGCAAAATCTCCTACCACTCCAGCAAAAACACCAAACTCAATTCCCCGTTTTGGTGGCGCTGCATTTTCTATTATTTCTTCTTCAAAAAAGAATTCTTTTTCCTTCATCTCAAGTTCTTCATTATCACGTAATCCTATTGTTATAAAACTTGGATTAATTGGATGAACTTCACTTTTTAAATTTGCTAAAGGGTCTTTTTCTAAAATAATTTTAGTTTTTTCTACATGCACAACTTCCTCAATTACCTGAGGTAAGAGAGGATTTGAAGAATCAATTATTGAAGGATATTCGTCATCAATTTCTGTTTTATTATTTACACTTTGATTATTCTTTGTTTTAGGATTTTGATTTTCAGAGCTAATATTTTGGGGTTCTATTTCTACTTTATTTTCAATAGGCGTTTCGGAAATTTGATTTTGATTTTGATTTTGATTTATAATTTGAGTGATTTCTGTTCTTTGGTCATTAGGATAAAATGCCCAAACACTAGCCACCACTCCAATCAAAAGGAAAGGAAAAAACCAAAAGAACCCACGTCTCTTTTTCTCTTGAACGGGCATCTCTTTGTCCAAGGTTTTAAGCATTTCATTCCAACCTTTATTGGTGAATTGCTCGTCGGGTTGATAATTATGTTGGTCAGCCTGCATATTGTCGTAAATTATTTTGGTCTATTAATTTTTTTAAAATCTTGCGAGCATTTGATAAATGCCATTTAGAGGTACCCACACTTATTCCAACATTTTTTGAAATTTCAACATGAGTAAATCCTTCAATAGCGTACAATCGAAATACTTCTTGAGTTGCGGGAGGCAAGGTGTCAACCATTTTTAAAATATCTTCAGCATATAAATTTGAGTGTGCTTCCTCCAATGAGGATTGATCCCTTTCCTCAAAAACCATAAATTGTAAATACTTAGAATTTTTTCGATAATGATCTGAGAGGCAATGAAAAACTAGCCTTCGGATCCATCCTTCGAGTGATCCTTTGAATTGAAATGTGTGTAATTTTTGGAACACTTTCAAAAATCCAATGTTCACGATTTCCATAGCTTTATCTTTGTCGTTGGTGTAACGCATACACATTCGCATCATCGTATCAAAATGTGTCCGATATAGCAATTCTTGAGCCTTGCGTTCATTTCGAACACAACCTTCTACTGTTTCCCGTTCATTATATTGTTGTTTTTTGAACATATAGAATTACTCTATTGGGTTATTTTTATCACTAAAATTAATCATCACATTGACAAGTTTCACATTCTTCCTTAGTGGCAAATCCATATTGCTCACAACCACTATATCCTATTTTTTCGCATGAGGAAGATGAACTATCATAAAACCATCTCTCAAAAAATGCTAAACATGCTTCATCGGTTGCTGGAGTTTCACTACAAATTGGATCATCGCTTACACAATCATTATCCTAACAAGAAATCAACGTGAACAAAAATAAACTTAAAAATATCAATACCTTTTTCATTTACTCCATTTTAGTTTTTTAAACGCTTTCAATTAAATAGACTTATAGAATTAAAAAAGGGTTGGGCAAAAATGAAATTATTTTCTTACCATCTCATCTAGCAGTCGAAATTCCCATTCTAATTTACGAATTTCTGGTTGATGTTTAAAAATTAAAACTTTATCTGGAGCTGGATTAAAATAATCAGGTCTGTGATCTGTTCCAGCTGAATTATTCAAACCAGTACCCAAAAATGAAATTCCATCCTTAGTTTTAAAATCAAATTCTTTCACCCGCAAACCTGTGTCACCTCCAATCAAGATCACTTGAACTCCACGTTTTTGAACTTCTTGCAATCGAGGATAAACTAGTTCTGAAAATGTCCCTCGATCTTCACATGCAATATTAAAATCAGGCGTATAAATATTAAAAACCTCCTCTACCTTAATTTTTTGATCAGTAATCTCATTGGTCAAAAGGGCGTGATGATGTAAAATGATAAGATGCGAGGAATTTTGAATAGTATCAGTTACTGCTTTAATCAGATTCATTTGTCCATCCAATAATTCACATTCATGAGGTTGATTTTGGTAGGCCGGAAAACTGAATTCAGTTGTATTGAGAACAAGGATTGTAATTCCATTCTGATAACTTGTAGAATAAGTTTTACGATTGGTTCTTTTTTCAATTCCAGAAAAATTACCTTTTTGATCCAATACATCATGATTCCCGATTGCCCAATGAGTTGTTGATTTTCCAACTTGAAAAAAGCTATCCACAAACTCAATATTTTGTGGATGATGAAATAAATTTTCTACCAAGTCTCCTCCTAACCAAATTTGATCAAAAGTATCCAATCCGATTTTTTCCAATCGATAATCTGTCCTCCCCCAATTTGGAGAATTCCATTGATAGCAATGTCCAGCAAAAAAATAATGGAAAGTTTCTAATTCTTTTTTCTCAAAATCATGTCCACAACTTTGAAAAAATAAAATGGAAAAAAGTACAATTATGAATTTGAAAAAAGTTTTTCTCATTGATTATCTTTTTTTAAAACTAAATATTATTCATAAGATCACTTCGAGTCACCTTGTGAATAGTTGTCCTGGAATTAACCATTCACCGTTAAGCATTAACCATTATATTCACTAACTTCGCCACAAAAAAGAGTAATTTATACCTATGAGTTTACGAAAAATCTATTATTCACTTCCCGCATCTCTTCGTTTTATCGTTCGACGAATTGTTTTTTTACCCCAAGATATTTGGAGTAGTGTTTTTGGAAATAAAGAGTTGATGCCTCCCAAAGGGCTTATTTTTACAGGCTCTGGCAATTTTATTGAATTAGGCAACAAGTTAGTAAATTCCTTAAAAGTGCATTGTAAACTACAGCCCAATCATGCAGTTTTAGATATCGGAAGTGGGATTGGACGAGTTGCTATCCCTTTGACAAAATACTTAAATAAAGAGGGGAAATATGATGGTTTTGATGTAATCAAAACAGGAATTGATTGGTGCCAAAAACATATCTCACCTAACCATCCCAATTTTCAATTTCGGTATATTCCCTTAAAAAATGACTTGTACAGAGAGTCTGGAAATGACGCAGCAGATTTCGTTTTTCCATATGAAAATGACAGTTTTGATTGTGTTATTTTGACCTCAGTTTTCACTCATATGTTACCAGAGGAAGTCGAAAATTATTTAGGCGAAATTCAGCGCGTTTTAAAAAAAGGAGGAAAATGTTTTGTTACTTTTTTTATTTTAAATAAAGATGCTAAAGAATTTATTTCAAAAAATAATCATTTCAATTTTCCATTCAACAAAGGTCATTATGCCTTAATGGATGAAAAAGTAAAAGGAGCAAATGTGGCTTTTGAGGAAAGTTATTTGGAAGAAGTTTTTTCAAATAAGAAATTAAAAATCCATGCAAAGCATTTTGGATACTGGGCTGGAAGAGAAAAAATAAATAGTGTTGATTTTCAAGATGTAATTATTTTAGAAAAATAAAAAACAAAAAAAGGCGAGCATTTCTGCTCGCCTTTCTATTTTATATTTCAATAAAATGTGTATTCTATTTTAGCCACACTTAGAATGTCCACAACTCTGACACATCAAGCAGCCTTCTACATAAACTAAACCATCAGGATCACCGCATTCTCCACATTTTTCCTTCACTACTTTAGTTCCGTCTGGGATGAATTTTTTCAATGCTCGCACCACACCATTTTTCCAAGTGTTGATGACATCATTTTCTACATTCAGTCCAGCTACTAAATCTACAGCATAGGGTAAAGGCATCCCGTGTCTTAAAATTCCAGAAATCAACTTAGCGTAATTCCAAAATTCTTTATCAAATGATCGAGACAAACCTTGCATAGTTACTTTGTAACCATCTTTATCCATGTAGTGAAAATCATATCGATTCATTCCATTGTCATCTTTCTCTTTGATCACCCATGATTTCTTCATGTCTTTTGGAAGCATGAAACTATCTTCTGCACGACCTGTGAAAATCTCATATGGTTTGCCATTCAATAATCCAACAACAGCTATCCATTTTTCATGATTATTTTGGAAACGAATTACTTCTGCTTCCAACATTTTTGGACGCTTAGGTGCTCTAGATTCGATAATCATGGTATCATCAACGACTTCTTCTTTTTTCTCATCGTTGGAGATTAGTACTCCTGATCGTGAACCATCTCGGTAAATCGTACAACCTTTACAACCTTCTTCCCAAGCAGTTTCGTAAATTTTACGAACCATTTCTTCGCTTGTCTCATTAGGAACATTAACTGTAACTGAGATAGAGTGATCAACCCATTTCTGAATTGAGCCTTGCATTTTTACTTTTTGTACCCAATCTACGTCGTTAGCTGTTGCTCCAAAATATGGTGATTGCTCCACTAGTTTTTGCAACTTTGCTTCAGGCATATTTTTCACCTCATTGATGTCCATATTGTTCGCTGCCAACCAGTCCATAAATTTATGGTGGAAAACATTATACTCTTCCCAGCTGTCTCCTACTTCGTCAACAAAAGAAACAGTAACATTTTGATCGTTCGGATTAACTTTTCGTCTTCGTTTGTAAGCTACCATGAAAACTGGTTCAATTCCAGAAGTCGTTTGAGCCATCAATGAAGTGGTTCCTGTTGGAGCAATAGTCAACAAAGCAATATTTCTACGGCCATGTTTTTCCATGTCAGCATACAACTCAGGATCAGCATCTTTAATTCGATTAATAAATGGATTATTTGCTTCTCTTTTTGCTTCATGAATGGAGAAAGGACCTCTTTCTTCTGCCATCGTAACTGAAGATCTGTACGCATTCAAAGCAAATGTTTTGTGGACTTCAGTTGAAAATGCAATCCCTTCATCACTTCCATATTTCAAATTCATTGCAGCTAACATATCTCCTTCAGCGGTGATACCTACACCAGTTCTTCGACCTTCTTCACAAGCCTTTTTAATTTTTTGCCAAAGGTTATGCTCAACAGATTTGATTTCCATTGGTTCTGGATCATTCTCAATTTTAGCAATGATCTTATCAATTTGCTCAATTTCCAAGTCGATGATGTCATCCATCATTCGTTGAGCCATTTGAACATGACTTTTAAATTTATCAAAATTAAAATGAGCCTCTGGAGTAAATGGTTTCTCTACATAACTGTATAGATTTACAGCTAATAATCGACAACTATCGTAAGGACAAAGTGGAATCTCACCACATGGATTTGTCGAAGTAGTTTTGTAACCTAAGTCTGCGTAGCAATCTGGCACCGACTCGTTAATAATGGTATCCCAAAATAAAACACCCGGTTCAGCAGATTTCCATGCATTGTGAATAATCTTGTTCCAAATTCTTAAAGCATCCACTTCTTTAGTGAATTTTGGAGTAGCCGAATCGATAGGATATTGTTGAGTGAATTTTTCTCCACTCACTACTGACTTCATAAAATCATCAGTAATTCTAACTGAAACATTTGCTCCAGTAACTTTCCCTAATTCCATTTTTGCATCAATAAAATCTTCTGCATCTGGATGTTTCACAGAAACAGAAAGCATCAATGCTCCTCGACGACCATCTTGTGCCACCTCTCTTGTAGAATTAGAATATCGCTCCATAAAAGGAACTATACCAGTAGAGGTCAGAGCGCTATTCATCACAGGACTCCCTTTCGGTCGAATGTGAGAAAGGTCATGCCCTACTCCACCTCTTCGTTTCATTAGTTGGGCTTGCTCCTCATCCATTTTCATAATCCCACCATACGAATCCGCATGTGTTCCAATCACGAAACAGTTAGACAAGGAAGAAATTTGGTAATCATTACCAATTCCTGACATCGGCCCACCTTGGGGTATGATGTATTTAAAATTTTTCAATAAAGCGTAAATGTCTTCTTTCGATACAGGATTTTTGTATCTCTTTTCGATACGGGCAATTTCACTTGCCAATCGTTTGTGCATATCGTCAGGTGACTGCTCGTAGATGTTACCAGCTGAATCTTTCAACGCATATTTGTTGATCCAAACGTTGGCTGCTAATTCGTCACCATTGAAGTAAGATGTTGAAGCCTTCATTGCTTCTTCAAATGTGTAGACTTTTCTTACTTGTTTTTTGTCGGTGTTTGATTTTGTAGTTGCTTTTTGTACTGCTAGACTCATGGTCTCTGATGGTTTTGAGTGAGGATATTTGTACCATAAAAATGAGGGAACAAATAACATCGGATGTTAGAAATAATGTTTCACGACTTTTTTCAAATCAATAAAGAAAACTTCATTGCTGGATACTCAAAAGAAAATTTGAGTCAAGGTTAGCCTTAGAATGTTTATTCAACACTCTGTTTGTTTTCTTTAATCGAGACGAAAAAAAAGTAAGAACAATTTCGGAAAGAGCCAATTTAGGTTGTATTTGCATTCCCTTAATTATTCTCTGTTAAAATAGTGTGATGTTTTCCAATAGTCACTTGCCAAAAAATTACCCTGTTGTTCTTAAATAAAAAGAATTATGAGCAATAAGTTGTACACGTAAGATTATAACACTCAGTTATCATTTTCTAAAACAACTTTTATAAAAGGGTTTTTGAAAATAAAGATTTAGTAAGTGTTAATTCTCAGATTCAGAAATTACAATTAGATGAATTTCAATGTAGGTTAAAAAAAATGAAGATTTCCCTTCTTCGTTTTTTCTTAAAATTATTTGAAAACAAATAATTTTAAGACTGTTTTTTTGAAGAAAAACTAAAAGTATGCTTGATTTAAAGATTAGTTTCTTTCTGCTTCACAAATATAGACTATTTATCGTAAAAAAAACCGTCAAAGTTATTCACACAATGTTGGTAACTATGCTAAACACCTGATTATCAGCAACTTAATATTGTGAGTGACTTATCAACAATGTTGATAACTTTCTGTTAATAACTTAAATAACTAATAAACGAAAAAGTGATAACTCATTGATTTTCAGCGTTTTTTGCCCCGAAAAATAGAGAAGATTGTGATGAGAATAAATTTCAAATTGTGGATAAAAAAATGTTTGAAATTGTTTTTTGAAAAAACTTTTTTGAAAATAAAAATTTTGAAATTGTTTTAAAAAACAACTTTGAAATGTTTTTTTGGGGAAAAGTTGTTTTTAAGTTAAGGTGATAAGATCTTAAAAATATGGTGGGCAGGTAAATTTATGGCAAGAAAAAGCACACAGCAAAATCCAATGATTGATTTATAGAGGACATGCTATAAGAAATTCTTAGCATTATATCTCTTCTTCAGAGGTTGTGACAGTTGGTATTAGATAAGCAATTTGTGGATTAGATTTATTCAATACAATCTTAAATGAAGGTATATTTTCCCAACTTTCATTATCGGGTAATACTTGTTGTCGGGTATATTCCTTACCCTCATATTTGTAGGAATAGGATACATATATATTACTATCATCAATCGGACCATTTATAATATCATAGTTATATATAGTATCCGAGCTAAAATTAATAATTGGATTACTTAAATGAATCCTAGCGTTGACAGGATAATTAGGATCAAAGGTTGCTTCAAATTGTTCTCCTAATTGAAGTCCAAGGAAATGCTGGTTATTATCAATTATTTTAACATCATCATCCTGAAATTTGTGTACCCAATGGATAGAATTTTTACTGCCAAAGGCTACAATAGTTCCGCTAGTCCCTATTCCGTTAAGTTTTAAACTTTCAATGTTTTTATTTTGAGAATAAAGGATGAAACCAATCATACCAAAAAATACGAAACCAAGCCATATTGCTTTTTTCCATTGAGCTGCTGAATCTTTATCCATAAATTATTGGTTTGATCGCGCCTTATAAAATTATAACAATCGCTTCCTCCTAAACCACAACACCAAACTTAAACTAATCACTACAGAAAAAACAATTATAAAAGGAAAAGCATATTGAGAATCTTTAAATGGCAAAGGAACATTCATTCCATAAAGACTCGCTACTAAGGTAGGTAACATCAAAATTATCGTAATCAAAGTCAAACTCTGAATCACTTGATTCAAATTATTGGAAATAATCGAAGCATAAGCCTCCATTGTTCCATTCAAGATGTTAGTATAAACATTTGACATCTCCAAAGCCTGAGTATTGTCAATGATAATATCTTCAAATAAGTCTGTCTTGTCTTCATCATCTCTAATTCCTAAAAAATCAGAACGTTTCATTTTCATCTTCAACAATTCATTAGCTGAAAGTGAATTCACAAAATAAACTAGACTTTTTTCAATACTTAATAGCTGACGCAACTCTTTATTTTTACTCGAATCGTACAACTCTTTCTCAATTAAATTTCGCTTGAGATTTAATTTTTTCAAGCAATTTAAAAATCGATATACGTTTTGCTCCAATATTTTTAAAACAAAAGTAGGTTCATCAGTTGGTTTGAAGTTTTTCACTTTCCCATCAATAAACATTTGCAAAATCGGATTTTCATAGGCTGAAATGGTAATCATATGATCTAAGGTCAAAATGATCCCAATTGGAACAGTTATATATATTGCCTCATTTTCAGCATCCATTTCATTCAATATTGGAGTATTGACTACAATCAATCTCACATCGTCTTCACGTTCGTAACGAGAGCGTTCATCGACATCCAGCGAATCCGTCAAAAAATCTAAAGGAATCTCAAATTGATTAGCAATTCGAGTCAATTCTTCTTTATCAAAAGGAGGGGAAATATTTACCCAACAAGATGGTTGCGGCTCATCCAACGACTCCAAAACTCCATTCTTTTTGAGAAAATATTTGACCATAGGCTCGGTATTGAAAGGTGAAAAATATAAAAACTAACGTCTTTTACAATTAGTTCAATATGTGTGCAAACTTACGAATTTGTTTTTGGAAAAATAGATTTAAGACAGGCTTTCATTTCGATCTATTTTCTCATAAATTATTTTTTCATATAATTTTAAATGAGAAGGATTTGCGTTTCCCCAACGGGTAGAATGACCATTCTTTAATTGGAAATAATCAGCAATAATATCTCCTTGTTGTTCGAGGTTAAAATCGAAGAGTGTTTTATTTTTGATTAAAGATAACTTCAAATTATCCTTACCTCCATAATTGTAGCCTTCTTTTGTAGTTTGCGCCCAGAGAGCTCGAGGAATGTATACCGCTCCCATATTTTCATATTGCCAAACATGAACCAACTCGTGGATCAAAGTACTATTATGCATTTTCCCCCAACTATTTATTATGTAAAAACTGACATAACAAAAATGACTTTGCTTCGGTCCAAGATAGGCTGACTCATCAATTCGTACCCGTTGATAATTGATGGAATTCCCAAAAACACTTTTTGCCATTTCTATTTCCCAATCAAATAAAGGCCGTGTACTCGGTTTGGAAAAATCACAAATCGTCTCATAAATCTCAGCTATTCCAAAAATTTCTAACATTGCTATTACAATTTCTGAAATCCAATAAAATATTTTTTGAATCGGCCGATTGATAAGAGAACGGAAAGTTAATTTTTGCAAATTCCAAAAACCTCGAAAAGACAATTTAAATAACCGATAAAATCGCCAAGGCAAGAGTCGAAAAAAATCGACTACTCGATGAAATATCCCAAAGAGTTTGGGAAGAAGGAAATATGAATTGGAGGTTTTGGACACTAAAAATATTTTAATTATGAAGGTAAAAATAAAATTCTTTTTCACGTAAAAGGGCTGTTAACGCTTCAATCGCTAACAGCCCTCCTTTAATTTTTTTTCAAAAAAGATTACTCAATCAAAATAAATCCTGCCCAAAAATAAGGCGATGGATATAATTTTCGAATATCTTTCTGTGCTTGATAAAATGCTTTATGCGTATCCATTCCACTCAAATGATTGAAGTAAAAAAGAGATAACATCTCTTGCGTCTGCTTGTCTGGCACCTTCCATTGACTAAATAAAATAGTATTTACACCAGAAGCTTTTAAAGCTCTCTGTATGCTTAAAATTCCCTTAGCACTATTTTTATTAGAACCAGTTTCTGTGGCAGAAAGCAAAACTAAATTCGTTTTTCGCAAATCTAATTTTGAAATTTCTTTCGCATTAAGTAAACCATCATTGGCATTATCTTGAAAATGAGTTGAAGTAATTTTTTCGTTGGCATTTGATAAAGCAATTCCTGAGAACTCCTCTAAATGTTGATAGTATACCGGAGTTGCTAAATGCAATACTCCTGGAGCATTTCCACCACTCAATGTTTTAATATTTTCCTCTGAAGCACTTGCATCAATTTGAGTATTCACCGTCCAACCTTTCGCAGCACAAATCACTTTAAATGTGTTTACTTCATCCTTAGTTCCAGGTAAATAATCTAATTTCCCATTTCCTCCATTTCCAAAAATTGCTCCTCCAAAGAAAGAAACAGTTTCATTTTTAGAAGGCATATTTTTATCATTAATAAAATCTCGAAGTGAACAATAATAATAGATTTCGTACTTATCAGCCAAATTGTTTTTTTGACGATCCATTAATCCACTAAAAGCTATTTTATTCAAGACTCCCACCGTTGAAACATGCACAAAATTCACACCTTTCAAATGTTCTTCCATCGGTTCCCAAATCAATTGATACAATTGATTACTTCGATCTGGACTTTGAATATAACTATCAGGTGAATCTGCTTCTGCATTAATTATCATATTAATTTTACTCTCATCCAATAAAGGAACCATTACTGTTTCAGCTTTGCTCTTTCTAGTAATCAACGCATAGTAATTTCCAACTTGAGTCTTCGGATTTCTCATTCTTAAGAAATCAATTGCAGCCTCATTTGGTTTTAATTTTTCTCTTAATTGATTTTGGTAAGACTCAATATCACCTGTCATTGAGTTTCTAATTTCTAAGGCTGCATCTGTTGATTTACCTTTAAATGCCAAATTGAAATTTTGCATTTCTGAACCTGAAACCAAAAATCCTAAGTTCATCGAATTAGCATAATACTCTTCAATCTCAGTTTGCATTTTGTCCATCATTCGACTTTGATCCTGGAATCCAGCCGCATTGAATTTTTCAAAAGAAGCATAAACTGATGCTTTGTAAAAATCTCTTGCTTTTGATTTTTGACCAGTTGCCTCATATGCTTTTAGCAAACTATCTCTTCGCTTTTTATACGTAATATTATCTTTTCCCATCTTCTTTTCGATGGTCGCTAAATCTTTTTCATAAAATGGAATCGCTCGATCCAACATTCCAGCATTTTCATAACTATCTGCCAATTTTAAAGAAATCGTTCGATAGTTTTCATGCTCATCACCATATTCTTCTTTCACCAACATCAATGCTTTTTGTCCAGCTTCTATAGCGCTAGTATAATTTTCATTTTGAGTATAACTATCCATTTCAAAACTGTAATCCATCCAGGTTTTCACTTTTGGAGCTGGTGGTGGTGGCGGTGGTGGTGGAGTCTCGACAACTGGTTTAGTCTCCACTTTTTCAACCTGAGTGGGCATTGTTTTTCCTACAGGTCTTTCTAAAGGTCCTTTTGCAGAAGAATTATTTCTCACTTTAGGCTCCTCCTCTTCATCTGAACCTCCCAATCCTGTGATTACCTCAGTCGAAGAATTCCATTTCTTTTTATTGGTTGGAGTCGAAGATGCCAAAGCTGGTCTCTCGATAGGAAGAAGTGCTTCTGAAGGAGCAGCTTCGTACAATTCATATTTTGGATTGTATAAATTATCCAGATATCTTTTACAATCTTTATAATCTGGATGAGAAATACCAACTGTATTTTTATAAAGTTCTAAAGCTTTAATTAATTCGACTTCTGCTTCAGGAACATTCGCTCGATTTTTATAAAACTTCCCATAATTAAATAAAATACCCGCGTAATCTTGATGCCTTTCTCCGACAGAATATCGAGTAATTTCTTTGGCTCTTTTAAGGCTATTTTCTGCTTTTTTGAAATTTCCAAGGCTGGTATGCAAATCTGCATAGTCACTCAAAATCAAAGCAAAATCAGGATGGTCATCTGAAACTGCTGCTTTCATAATTTCCAAAGCATCTAAATAAATTGATTCCGCTTTTTGGAAATCTTTTTTCAGTTTGTACAAATTAGCTAAACCAAAAAGGCTCAAAGCATAATTTTGATGCTTGACTCCAAGTACCTCTTTGTCAATTTTAAGTGCTTCCCAATACAAAATTTCGGCGGGAGTAAACTCGCCTAATTTTTTATGCGCACTTGCTAAATTGTGTAAACTGGCAGAGTAATCTGCGTGATTTTCGCCAAACTGTTTTTTGGCAACTTCTCTTGCTTGAAGAGCCGCCGATAATGCATTTGCATAATCTCCATTTCCTAAATAGGTCAAAACCTGATTATTCAGATCATCCCAGTTTTGGGCTTGAAGGTTAATTGCAAAACAAAATGCAACGACTACAAGTAGTGTTCTATTCAACATAAGTTCAATTGTTGGGGGATTAAAAAATGTCGTTCGTTAAAAAAAAATTACGATCAAGTTAGAATTAAAAATGATCCCAAAAATCGGAAATGTAATTATTCTAATTTGACTTAACTAAAAGCCTAAGTTTTTTCAATGAGTCAAAAATACTGTAACGATTACATAGAAATCAAGTAACAATTACGAACCATTCAAAAATGAATGCGTTTTTTAAAATTCGTTTTAAAAAAAATGAGGGTTTTAAAGTCGGAGTTTAGAGGCAAAAGAATAGACAATTAAGCTTTCTCTTTTTTATTCATATTATACGGTTGGATAAATACATTACAAATAACGTAAATTTCAACAACAATGCCGATTTTTATAGAATATTTAATTCTTAACAGAATGTGGATAAAAAGTCGCCAAAAAGGAGAAATAATCTACTTTTAGATGATTTTTTAACAAAGAATTAAAATAAATTAAAAACAAACATACTACTCATGAAAACAAATTTGCTCTTCCTATTTGTATTATTTCAGTTTTCGGCTTGTTCTCAAAATGAGACTTCCAATTTCCAAAAAGTAACTCCAACAGAGAAAAAACAAGGTTGGGATCCTGATGCGGGCGTTATTCCTTCTTTGGCGATAGGTAGCAAAGTAACTTCCTCTACCAATCAAAAAATGGCGTTTAAAGTGTTGGATGACGAAAAGGAAACTCATTGGCAAAGTGGAGCCCCCTTCCCTACTAATTTCATCAATCGAAAAGATCAAAATATCCTTTTGGATCATTTCTCAAATAAGGAAAACTACAAAGCTTCAAAAATCTCTTTTCCCAAAAACGCCACCGATGGAAATTCTAATTCTACCACTTCCAATGTAGAAATGACTAATGGTGAAGCATTTGTAGAATTTTTTTTTGAAAAACCACAAGATGTAAAATCTGTGGCATTAAAAGCAGGGGGAATTATTCAACCTGTGGAGATTTTTATCAAAAAAAATAACCAATTACAATCCATTGGGAAATTTGAAAAAGCTAATGACTATCAAGTTGTTCGTTTTTCAGTAGATATAAAAAAATGTAATTCTATTGTTATAAAATCAAAAACTGCATTCCAACTTTTTGAAATTGCGGATCTAGAATCTGCACCGAAGGAATGGGTGATGGTTGATTTAGGAAAAATTCAAAATGTTGGCTGGGTCGATACTCGACATTGGGCTGGAGATAAAATGGCTGTTTCAAGTGCGCTTTTAATTAGTGTAGAAGGAGAAAATAAAGAAGGACAATTGGCAAGATTACAAGAATTTAAAAATGGTAAAATTAGAATGGAAGTGAGTGCAGCACCAATTATAATTCAAGTGGAATAAAAGATTAAAAAAACAATTAGATATTTCAATCTTACTTTTTATAGTTAAAAAACGAATTTAAATCATAGAGTGTTTAAATTCGTTTTTTTTTCATTCCTACAAATTTTCAAAATGAGGTTTTTACTTGTTTTTATTTTTTTCTTCTTAATTCAAAAAGCTGGTTTTGCACAGCAAAAAATTGATTTTAAAAAAGTTGCTCAAAGTAGGTCTATAACTTTTGACAAGTATGAATCCTTCTTAACTAAACCAATTACCACTAAAGATGGAATTTTCTATATCAAGGGAAAGGGGAGAAATTACATGATTGTAAAATTGAGCGATGATTTAAAAGTGTTCAGACAAAAAAAATTAAAACTAAGAACAAAAAAAAGAAAACATCGCTTTGAATTTCTCATCAACAACAATGATAAACTTTTACTATTTTCCTCCTATGTCAATAAGAGTATCAACAAAAGGAGTCTTGTATACTTTGAAGTAAATACATCTACCCTTGAAGTGTCTTCTCATTCTAAACCAATGGCAAATCTTCAACTTCGATTCCTAAATGATGATCCTGGAACTTTTGATTACGAGATTTCCCCTGACCAATCAAAGATTGTTTTTTATTCCTACAAATGGAAAAATGACAAAAGGAAAATATTAATTTCTCTTAATGTTTTCGATTCCAACTTAAATAAAATTTGGAGTAAGGAAGATTTTCTCATAAAATTAGAATATGGATTTACAATGAGAATAGGAAATCTTGTGCTTGATAATATGGCCAATATTCATTGGCTAAAAAGAGTAAGTAAAAAGCAAGGAATTACTTTTAATAAAGAAAAAGCAAAATACGATTATTCCATTTTTAGTTTTTTTGAAAATGGAGAAATGCAGTCTAGTGAGATTAATCCAAAAGGAAATAATATTATTGATCTTGGATTAAAAGTTACTAGGAATCAAGATTTAATTGCAATGGGGTTTTATAATAATGAAAATCTTGAAGGTGTTAATGGAATTGCACATATTCCATTTGACAAGGATGGTGCTCCGATAGATGATCAAATAATTTTTTCAACGGTAAGCTCTTATGAAGAGGACGATAAAAATTCAATTTGGGGAAAAGTATTACCATTTTATAATATCAAAAATATTTATGAAAAACCATCAGGCAACTTGGTCTTAGTAGGTGAAGATTCACATTTAGAATCATTTGGCTCCTCTAATTATTATTATCATGGTGAAATGATAGTTGTCGAAAATAAAGCAGATGGCAATCCGTTTTGGATGTTTGAAATTCATAAAGATGGATCAGAAGAATCAACCACCATAAAAAATCAATCTTATTTATTTTTTCCAAAGGGTGATGATTTATTCTTCATTTTCAATAATCATCCAGATAATTTAAATGGAGGAATGAAGGCTCCAAAAGTAAAATCTCAAATTACTATTACCCAAATTGATACGAATGGAAAAGCAACCATAAGAGCACTTTTCCCTCGCAAAAAACCAATCAGGCAAAGATTTACAGTTAACCCTTCAGCTAGAATTTCGGAAGATGAAATACTTATTTTCAAATATGATCGGTTGCTAAAACTGAAGATGGAATAGGTTACTAAAACAGCCCATCTAAATCTTCTCCAACATTTCTTAATTTATTTTTACAAAAATCAATCAACTCCTTGGCTCGTTTAACTTTTTCAGTCATATCATCGACGTTTACCATTTCGTTTCGTAAGTCTTCGATTACTTCTTGTAGTTCTTTTAGTGCTGATTCGTAGGTCATTATTTAGATTTTTTTTTCGTTTTACTTGTGATTATTCCGTCTGAAAGTTGGGTGGTAATTTCTGTTTCTTTTTTAGGGTCGAGGTCTTTGATGGACTTGATTATTTTTCCATCGACTGAAGTCAAACTAAAACCTCTTTTCAAAGTTTTTTCAGGATCTAAAACTTCAAAAATGGCTTCTAAATTTGATATTCTTTTTTCTTCTTTTTGAAAAAATGATTTGGCACTTAGCTGCATTTCATTTTCCAAGAGGGAAATTTCTTGTAACGTATTTTTTAGAAAAGTCTCTGTTTGCCATTGCAAAGTCTGTTCGATATTTTGTAAAACAAAAATTTGTTCTTGGATTTTTTCTTGAGCTAAAAAACTTAGCTCAGAACCCATTTGCAATAATTTATTTTCAAAAAACAAATTATGATTGATGATAAAATCTGCCACCGCAGTTGGTGTTTTTAAACTTGAATGCGCTACTCGATCTAAAATAGATTCATCAATATCATGGCCTATTCCTGTCAAAACTGGCAATGGAAAATCCGCCACGACTCTACTAATTTTTTCATTATCAAATGCCATCAAATCCAACTTTGCTCCTCCACCCCGAATGATTACGACTGCATCGAATTTATCTTTTTGTTTTTTTATTCTTTTGAGTTGAAAAAGGATTTCCTCTTCTACATTTATACCTTGCATTGCTGCTGCAAACATTTGACTATCAACTGTATATCCAAAAACGTTTTCTTCTAATTGCTTCAAATAATCTTGATACCCTGCTGCATTTTCGGAAGAGATAATAGCAATTTTTTGAAGTACAGCTGGCAAGGCAATTTCTGTGTTTTTCCCCAACAAACCTTCTTGTTCAAATGCCTCTAAAATAGCTTGTTTCCGAATCGCCAACTTTCCCAAAGTAAAACTTGCATCGATATCTTCCACATAATATTGCATACCATACACCTCATGAAACTCCACTTTTAATTTAAGCATTACTTCCATTCCCTCCTTCAATATTTTGCGGATTCCTCGCCCATGCTCTCTTAATAATTTATTGTAAGATCGCATCCATAAAATTGCACTAGCTTTGGCCGTAATCGTTTCTTCCTTTTCAACCAACTCCATAAAATAATGGCCTCTTGACTCATTCAACTGAGCAATTTCACAGCGCACCCACAAGGCATCTTGGACATTCAAAGCCACTACCCTTCTTAGGTGTTCATTCAACTCATGTAAGGAATACGATTTCATACCGCAAACTTAATAAACTGAAAAGTTTAATTCAAAGTAAAACCCAACCATTTCACATCTTTAATTAGTCTTAAAAATTAGACCCTGTTAATTGTAAATATCTAAATAATGTTAAATGGATAAATAAAGTTGATTAAATAATTAAATTAGTGTCGACAATAGATTTGAAATATCTTACTTTTATTTAAAACATAAAGCTGAAAATAAAATTATGAAAAACCATATTCTCCTCTTAATCTTTTCCTTGACTTTTATTTTTTCTCAAAACCTACTAGCTCAAGATCACGATGGTGAAAACCATGGCGATCATGATCGTGAAAAATTTAGCGAAATCGGCATTAATGCAACTTCATTCATCAATGAATTTATTAGTCTAAATAGTAATGATGCCTCAATTGGGGATTACATGATTTCGTACAAATATCATTTTGGAAGTAAAGCACTCCGGTTGGGTATTGGAGGAAATTTTAGTCAAGCTGATGAAGATACTGATGGTAATGGAACTCGAACCACCAATAACAATAGCTTTGACATTCGACTGGGTTACGAATGGAATAAAAAAATTACTAAAAGATGGGGCTTTTACTCAGGGATGGATATCATAGGAGGTAGTGATTATAATTCTTCTGTCTCTGATAATTTTGAACGAGTAGAAACATCTACTAGGACTTCAGTTGTAGGTGGAGGTCCAATTCTAGGCATACAATTTTTCATCAACTCTCACATTAGTTTAATGACAGAAGGAAGTTTGTATTTCAAACATTCCATCATTAATACCAAAGAATCTTTTTCTCTCAATTCAGAATTTAACACGGATGAAACTAACAGTCGAAATGATTTGAATTTTGGATTACCCACAGCTTTGTTTTTTATAGTTAGATTTTAATTAAGCTAAAATGAAAAAGATAACGAGCATAATAGTTTTGATTTTTCTTTCGGTGGTTTTGTGGGGACAAAGTAATGAGAAAACAAGCATCGATGAGACTATCAAATATCAAATAGGAACTGATCTAAGTTCTCTCTACAGAAATTTATTGAAACCAAATTCGAGTACCAACTCATTTTTAAATGCACCTTATGTTTTCATTTTTAAAGGCATGAAAAATAATCGTGCTTTTCGTTTTGGAATTGGAGCTGATATAAAAAGAGCAGTTTCCGATGAAAATCAACCTGATACCATTATTCAGAATTCAATTCGAGTGAGAATGGGATTTGAAAAGCAAAAAAAGGTTTCTAAAAGATGGCAAATTAATACAGGAATTGATTTAAAATTTTCCTCAACAAAAATGGATGATAGTAATAATAATACTTTCAATAGCGAAAGCCAAACTTATGGAATATCTCCACTTTTAGGTGTCCAATTTCAATTGACTCCTCATTTATTTTTGCAAACGGAGGCTTCATTCAATCTATATTATCAATATAATTATTTCGAATCTAATTTTGATATAACTTTCCCCAATCCATTTCCATCATCTTTGGGAAGGGATATTAAAACTTTTGGAGGGAACATAACTATTCCAAATGCATTGCTTTTAGTTGTTGAATTTTAAATCATGAAATACATATTCATCATAATATCGTTATCTATTGGTTTTTGTAACATTGCTTTTACGCAAAATGAAAATGGTATTCTCAGAAACGAATGGAGTGTAAATATTAATTTTTTCGTCAATGATCTCATTTTTTCAAAAAGCAGCAATGAAAATGAAAATATCATAAACTATCAAGCTCCTGTGGAATCCATTGTTGCTTACAGACGATATTTAAATGAAAAATTTGTCTGGCAAGTTGGAGTTAATTTTTATTCTTTAAAGGATGAAGAGGATTTTGTCCTAGGATTGGGAGGAAACCAAAGTCAATATAAAAAAGGATATTATCTGCGAACTGGTTTTCAAAAATATAATCACTTATCAACTAAAGTGAAATTTTATTTTGGAACAGATTTAATACTTTCATTTCAAAAATATAAAGCCATTATTGATTTTGAAGATGTCCCAACTTTCTTTGAGGGAAATTATTCTCACATCAATCGAGAAAAAGAAATTGGTTTAGTTCCTCATTTAGGATTTCGTTGGAATTTAAATTCTAGGATTTCATTTTCAACCGAAACAAGTTTGATTGCATCCTATGAGTTTTTTGATATTGATTTAGATAATCCATTTTCATCAGAGCCAATTTTAATTGGGAACTCTAATTCACCAACAAAAGATTCGGAAAAACTTACTTTAAGATTCCAGCAACCTATTGTTCTATTTTTTAACCTAAGGTTTTGAAAATAATATGACTAATTTTTTTCAAATAATATTGTTGATGGTTTTGAGTACAACCATGTATTCTCAAGAACCAACATCTAATCTCAAAAATGATATTGGGATCAATGTGAATGCAATTTTGAATAAGGTTATTTTTAAAAAAGTCAATGATGAAATAACTAATCCTTTTCCAGATCAACTATCTGTGTTGACTTATCGGCATTTTGTTTCTCCAAAGGTTGCGGTAAGATTAGGATTAGGTTTTGATCAATTTTCAAGAAATGATACTGTTGCTTCACCTTTTTCAAATCAATTGATTGAAGAAGATAAGTTTCGATTTTATGCGGTTCATTTTGGTATTCAAAAAAATGTTATTGATGCTAAAAAAGTAAAATTGAGCTTAGGTTGGGATTGGTTCTTTAGAGGAGAACTTCAAGATATAACTAGAAATGATTTTTTCTTTACCGGAGGCATCGACTTAGAGGAAACTATATTTACTAGCATTTACAAAGAAAATATTGTAGGTTTTGGAATTCCAATGGGAGTTCAATATTTTATTAATGATTATATTCTAATCTCTACGGAATTCAGTTTGGAAATCTTTAATAAATTCTCCAAACAGAAAGCAGAATTTAATGGGAATAGAGAGGATGAGTATCGCAAAAATCCTAATGAGGTAAATGTAAAATTGCGACCACCGCTTGCATTGTTCATTCATTATCGTTTTTAAAATAATTCTAACCGTCTAACGATGAAGTATAAATTACGTTAAAAGCTAATCAATGCTTTGTTTTTGATAGAATTATCATAATATTGTAAAAACTTATTTTTCACTCACTAAAACTTTTCAGCTATGAAAAAAATTGTTTTCTTCCTCTTGATCTTTGGCGTTTCAGGAGCTCTATTTACTAGTTGCCAAAAAAATGGCAGCGAAGGTGAATATCAAGCACCTGAATTAGATCTTCCAACTACAGAATTTAATTATTCTGATACTGACTTCCCTGATCATTTCGATGGAATTGCTTCCTTTGACAATGAACCTACTGACAACCAAATCACAGATGCAGGTGCTACTCTAGGTAGAGTTTTATTTTATGACACTAAATTATCTTTGAATAATACCGTTTCTTGTGGAACTTGTCATATTCAATCTAAAGCATTTAGTGATGGCAAAAAATTTAGTCCTGGTTTTGAAGGAAATTTATCCACTCGAAATACTTTATCACTTGTCAATCCAAGATTTGCAGCTACGTTGACTTGGACTGGTCAAAATATTTCTTTAGAGGAACAAGTTTTACAACCTATTGGAAACCATTTAGAAATGGGGTTAGAAAACTTAGATCACTTATCTACTAAAATTTCAAAAGTAGACTACTACCCTGCTCTTTTCGAAAAAGCATTTGGTTCTACAGAAGTTACTCACGAAAAAATCTCTCGAGCATTAGCTCAATTTTTACGTTCGATGAAATGTTCTCAATCTAAATTTGACCAAGGATACAACAACGAATTTGCTAATTTTACCGCTATGGAGAAAATGGGTAAAGACCTTTTTGAATCAGCTGATAATGGTTGTGATAACTGCCATAGAAATGTGAATTTCTATTATGGAAGCGAAGCAAATATTGGCTTAACTATGGATTATGCTGACGAAGGAGCTGGAAACGGAAGATTCCGAATTCCTTCTTTGAGAAATGTTGCCTTAACTGGTCCATTCATGCATAATGGACAATTTGAAACTTTGGAAGAAGTTATTGATCATTATAATGATGGCGTTCAACCTCATCCAAGTTTGGATTGGAGATTGACAAATGGAAATGGAGAACCTAAGAAATTAGATTTGACAGATACTGAAAAACAAGCGTTGGTTGCTTACCTTAAAACATTGACTGATGAAGAATTCATCACTAATAAAAAATGGAGTGACCCATTTAAATAATAGATGATTTTTAACGGTTAAATGTGAATGACTAGCGGTTAATTTTCCTAACTTAAAAAAAACTCGTTTCATGTAAAATGGAACGAGTTTTTTTGTTTCTGTAATTGATTTTCAGTCAAATATTTTCAACTTAGTGAACAAAAAAACCAGCGACTAGCTCGAAGCAAGTCGCTGGTTTAAGTGAGAAAAATTAACAGTTAATCGTTAATCATTCACCGTTATTTATGATATTACTTTTTTCACCAAGTCAGCAGCTTCTTGCAAAAGAATTGCAGAGTGAACTTCCAAACCTGACTCATCAATAATCGTTTTAGCAATATCAGCATTTGTTCCTTGTAATCTAACAATGATTGGAACATTGATATTACCCATATTTTTGTAGGCATCAACTACCCCTTGAGCAACTCGATCACATCGAACAATACCTCCAAAAATATTAATCAAAATTGCTTTTACTTTTGGATCTTTTAGAATAATTCTAAAAGCTTGCTCTACTCTTTCCGCATCAGCAGTTCCTCCTACATCAAGGAAGTTAGCAGGTTCTCCACCTGACAATTTGATGATATCCATAGTTGCCATTGCCAATCCAGCTCCATTTACCATACAGCCTACGTTTCCGTCCAAATTAACGTAATTTAAACCAAAACTCTTAGCTTCTACTTCCGTTGGATCTTCCTCGTCAGTATCTCTTAATTCAGCTAAATCTTTATGTCTATATAATGCACTATCATCCAAAGCAACTTTACAATCAACTGCTACGATTCGGTCATCAGCAGTTTTGATCGCAGGATTAATTTCAAACATTGAAGAGTCAGATCCTAAAAATGCTTTGTATAAATTCGAGATGAATTTAGTCATGTTTTTAAATGCTAAACCACTCAAACCTAAGTTAAAAGCAACTTTTCTCAATTGATATCCTTGCAATCCTATAGTAGGATGAATGAATTCTTTATGAACTAATTGTGGTGTTTCTTCAGCAACAGTTTCGATATCCATTCCACCTTCAGTCGAATAAATGATAACATTTCTTCGAGAACCTCTATCAAACAAAATTGAAATATAAAATTCTTTACATTCATCGAAGTTTGGTCGGTAAGCATCTTCTGCTATCAACACTTTACGAACTAATTTTCCTTCACCGTCCAATCCACCTGGCGTTTGAGGCGTCTTTAACATCATTCCTAAAATGCTTTCAGCTGTTTCTTTTGCATCGTCTTCGCTTTTAACCACTTTTACACCTCCACCTTTTCCACGTCCACCTGCGTGAATTTGAGCTTTCACTACGGCGAATCTAGTTCCAGTTTCTTCTGCTATTTTGTTGTAGGCAGCAACTGCAGCATCAACAGATTCAGCAACGATTCCGTCTTGGATTTCGATACCGTAACTTTTCAATAAATTTTTTCCTTGATATTCATGTAAATTCATATGAGAACTTTTTCGATGTTAAAATGATACTAGATAATTTTTGAAGGTGCAAAAGTAATGGAAATTAGCCTGAAAATGAAAATTGAAATAGAAAACTTCAGGAAGTTTTTTCCACAAAAAAAGCGACTGATTTTTTTACAAAATCAATCGCTTTTCTTTTTGACGTAGAATCAAAAGATTATCGAGTCACAACAACTTTTTCAGTTAAAACGCCATTTTCTGATTCGATAGAAATGATATACATTCCTTCACTCAAATCGCTAACTGACAATTCATGGTTAGTTGTTCCAAGATTAAAAGTAGTATTCACTTCTTTTAATTTTTGACCAGACAAATTATAAACATTAATTAAAGCATCAAATGCTTCGTTAGTTTCAATGTTGATATTTAAAAGTTCTCCGGAAGTAATTGGATTTGGAGAAATAGTGTGATTTAAAATTTCTTTGATATCCTGAGTTCCAGTAACTGTTCCTGTTTTGAAGCTAGTTGAAAGCACTTCTCCACACACATTTCCTTCCTTAATTGCTTTCACTCTCCAATAGTATGTCTTATTTGGATCAAACACATCCTCAAACTCTATATAAGTTCCACCACTCACAAATTTAACAGACGGATTAAAAGAAAAAGTAGGTGTTCTATCTACTTCTACAACGTAAGAAGTAGCTCCTCCGACTGGTTCCCAATCAAATCCAACCACATTGTATAAAGGGGTTTCTTCTCCATTAATAGGAGAATTTTGAGTTGGGGAATCTGTAAATGCAGTAATATCTGGATCTAAAGTAGTGTGTAATGAAGTTCTTGCATTTAAATCAGCAGAAATTGCAGCTTTTTGTTCAGGAGTAAATTCTGAAGCACATCCTATAAAGTAAGCCATAAAGTTATTTTCTTGAACACCAGGTGCTAAAAGTTCACCATTAGGATCTTCGCAATTTCCATTGTAGTTACAATTTGGCCATCCAAAACCTAATCCATAATTAGGTTTGGTATCACAAAATCCATCAGCTGCGATTTCGCAGTTACTTCCATCCATTTTTTCAGTTAGGATTCCAGCAGGAGAACTAATTGGTGCTGGGTTTCCATGAATAGCTTCTTCCCAATACTGACCATCCCATCCAAAAAATGGATGAGCAAGAGTGAAAAAGTGTCCTAACTCATGAGTTAAAGTTTCTACTGCAGCTGCACTAACTTGACTTCTTTTTAAAACTAACCAATCAAACTGTGGTGAATAAAATCCTAAAGTGCTGCCAGGAGTACTGTTGGGAATATCTTTTACAATATAAATATTAATAGCACTAAACACTTTAGCCCCTACCATTATTGCTGGAGCAGTAGAGTGATTTGGATCAGCATTTACAGAAGAATTTTGTATAAAATTAAGACCATCTTTCATAAAAAATTGAATATCCTGATCAAGATAATCTTCATTTAATGCACATAGCATATCAAATACCTTCATCACATCCACTCTATTTCCTCCATCATTATCTTCCAAAAGGTGAAACTGAATAGGTACCCACATCACTCCTGTTCTAACTTGAGCAGAAAGAGCTGCATTAGCTCGATTTTGCATCATTCTTTCTTTGATGATAATTTGGTCTTCTATACTCGTTCCACAAAATCCATTTTGCGCAGCAACGTCAATTGTAAACAATGCAGAAATCGTTAAGAAAACAAATAAAATCTTTTTCATATTTATTTAGTTATAAAATTTTTAAATTGAAATTATTATTAGATAGGACGAAATTATAAAAAATAAGTAACATCTCCTGTAAAAATTAGTCAGTTGGGTGACTGCTACTAAAAAAATTCTTACTTTTGCAGCGATTTTGAACTACCATCTATGGATGGCTATCATATTTTAATTTTTATTTAACACAAATCTTGAAAACAAATGAGTAAAGTGACTGTAGTTGGAGCTGGAAATGTTGGTGCAACCGTTGCCAATGTACTTGCTCACAAAGACATTGTTAAAGAAGTAGTACTTCTTGACATTAGAGGCGACTTCGCCAAAGGTAAAGCTCTCGATACTTGGGAACAAGCACCTATAGATTATTATAGCACGATGGTACGTGGGACTGATAATTACAAAGACACAAAAAATTCAGATATCGTAGTAATCACAGCTGGTATTCCTCGAAAACCAGGAATGAGCCGAGATGATTTGATTTCTACTAATGCTAAAATCGTAGCTTCTGTAACGAAGTCGATTATGAAGTATTCTAAAAAACCTATCATCATCGTGGTTTCTAATCCTTTGGATGTTATGACTTATGCTGCATGGAAAGCTTCTGGCTTAGATGCATCAAGAGTAATGGGAATGGCTGGTATCCTTGATACTGCGCGATACCGAGCATTTTTGGCGGAAGCATTAGATGTTTCTCCAAAAGATTTGCAAGCTGTATTGATGGGTGGACATGGTGATACGATGGTTCCTCTTCCAAGATATACGACAGTTGCAGGTATTCCAGTAACTGAAATGATTGATAGAGAGACATTAAAAGCAATCGTAGAAAGAACTAAGAAAGGTGGTGGAGAACTCGTTAAATTAATGGGAACTTCTGCTTGGTATGCTCCAGGTGCTGCTGCTGCTCAGATGGTTGAATCTATCGTTAAAAATGACAATCGTATTTTCCCTTGTTGTGTAAGATTGACAGGTGAGTATGGTTTGAAAGATATTTTCTTAGGTGTTCCAGTAAAATTGGGGAAAGAGGGGATTACTCAAAAACTCGAATTGAAACTGAACAAAACAGAAATGAAGTCGCTTCACAAATCTGCTGATGCAGTAAGATCTGTCATGAAGACTTTTGAAAAAATGAAAATTTCTTAATTTTTATTTTTTATAAAAAAATTAAAACCCTAGTCTTTTTATTAAGTCTAGGGTTTTATGTTTTACAACGATTTTTCACAGATACATTTTGTTTGACTTCATTCTACGATTCTGAGAAAAACTATTTATTTTTGGAGATCTAATAACTAGAAGACAAGAAATTATTTTAACCTTAATTTTCTAAAACAATTAGTTAGTAAATTTGTTGTTAATTATTAATTTGCTTCAAATTGGTATAAATAAAAGATAAGGGAAAAAAACGACCTATTATTTATCTGGTAAAAAACATTTTTAGATTTTTTCTTTTTTTAATAAACATACATTGAATGATTTCGGCAGATATAGATTTAAGTATTGCCTCGGAGATGGCAACTAACAATAACTCAAATTTAAAAAATCTCTCCGATGAAAAACCTGTTTTGTTGGTTTTCTTAAGACATTTTGGATGTGTCTTTTGCAAAGAAGCCATGGCAGATTTATCAAAGTTAAAAAGTGAAATTTTTAATAAAAACTTCCAATTAGCTTTCGTCCATATGGCTGAAAACGAAATTGCGGAAAAATATCTCAATAATTTTGGCTTAGGAGATTGTGTACATATTAGTGATCCTGATTGTAAATTTTATACTGCTTTTAGATTAACTAAAGGAAGTTTCTCTCAATTATACGGATTGCAAACATGGATACGTGGTTTTTCAAAAGACCTTAATGACTATAAATTAGAAAAGGCTAAACAATTGGGGGATTCAACTCAAATGCCTGGAATTTTTATCATTTATAAAGGTACGATCACCCAACATTACATTCATAAATTTGCAGCAGATCGTCCTGATTATCTAGCTTTAATGGACAGCTGCGAAATCAACTAACTTATTTATCCTACAAATTAGATTCTCAAACTCGAATATATGATCGGATGGAGATTTTCCAGTTTTGTTCCTGAAAATGAAGGAACTATTTTTGACCAATTACTCAAATTATTTCAAGAAATGTTAGTCTACACTTCTGGGAATGTGAGCGAGGCGTTGAGTTGGTTGACGGAATTGGACAAAGAATATAAAATTACGGATGAGAATTATGGGATGGCTGATTTCATTCAAGACTTGATTGACAAAGGATATATTCAAAATCCAGACGAGCAAAATGATGGTTTTACCATCACCGCAAAAATGGAAATTTCAATGCGACAAAAAGCCTTGGATGACATTTTTGATCAAGTGAAAAAATCTAAAGACGGAAAGCATAACACTAAACACACGGGCAAAGGTGATGAGCATACTGCTGATATGCGTCCTTATGAATTTGGCGATAACCTTGAAAATATTGCCATGTCTGAATCTCTTAAAAATGCTCAACTCAATCATGGAATTGATGAATTCAAATTAACTCATGACGACTTGGAAGTTCAAGAAACTTATTACCAAAGTCAGATGAGTACGGTTTTGATGATTGATATTTCTCACTCGATGATTTTGTATGGAGAGGATAGAATTACTCCTGCAAAAAAAGTAGCAATGGCTCTCGCCGAACTAATCACGACTCGATATCCAAAAGATACTTTGGATATTATTGTGTTTGGAAATGATGCTTGGCAAATCCAAATCAAAGATCTTCCCTACCTCGAAGTTGGGCCTTATCATACGAATACTGTTGCAGGAATGGAACTCGCGATGGACTTGCTTCGAAAACGACGGAATCCAAATAAACAGATTTTTATGATTACAGATGGGAAACCAACTTGTATTAAAAAAGGAAAAAAATATTATAAAAATAGTTTTGGTTTGGATCGAAAAATTGTGAATCGAACACTCAACTTAGCGACCAAATGTAGAAAATTAGATATCCCAATTACGACTTTTATGATTGCTCGTGATCCTTATTTGATGAGGTTTGTCGATCAATTTACGAAGGCGAATAATGGGAAGGCATTTTTTAGTTCGTTGCAAGGATTGGGAGAGTTTATTTTTATGGATTATAAAAATAATAAGAAGCGGAGGAAGTAGTTTTACTTTTCCTAAATCTTAAAACTTTCGGATTTTAAAAACCTTGAAGTTCTTTTCATTATCCTAGTTCTGAACTATAAACTCAACGGAAGTAATCTTTCCATCCTTATTTTTAATTTGTAAGAAATAAATTCCACTTGTCAAATGAGAAACTGAAGTAATAAAAGTCCTATTCTCACCAGCTTCCATTTCAAAAACATCCATTACCTGACCTTCCAAATTGATGATTCGAGCAATGCTTTTTTCTAATTTCCCTCTAACTAAAACATTCAAATAATCACTTGTCGGATTTGGATAAATCTTTAATTCTATTTTATTTTTTTCTAAAAAAGTAGCATCATCTACAATATGACAACCTGGTACTAGGCAACCATGTTCATCTAGCTTTAACAACCAGCCTCTTTGTCCTGTGTCATTATCTCCCCTTGTTTCACCACATATCAAAAAACCACCATCAAAAGTTGGTTGAAAATCATTGACTCTATGTATAGTCGTATTTGATAAATTTGGATAAGTGTATGTCCTGCTCCATAAACTATCTCCTGCTGATGATATTTTTGTAATCCATGCACTTCTCTTCGGATTTGTAATTTCTCCTAATCCCACATAACTGTCTTCACTTTCCAGATGAATTAAATTTCTAAAATAATTGGGGTTACCAGGAATAGTTTCTCTTATCTCTGTCTCCCAACTAATATTAAAATCATAATCCATTTTATATATTCCACCAGTTGCTTTAGAATTATTTAGAGTTGCCGATTTGATAAATGTAGTAGCTATTATCATTTCATTATCCGAAGACAACAAAATGTCATAAGCTGCTAATTTCTTATCTTCTAAAGGAGATAAATATTCCCAAAGTACATTTCCTTCTTCATCTATTTGAAAAATATAATTTCGATAATATTCTTGTTGATCCCAACTTAATCCACCAATTATATACCCTTCATCATTCTGAAGGATGTTTCTAGGTATATCAGAATAAGAAGTACCATATGTTTCTGCCCAAATAGTATTACCCAAACTATCTAATTTAAAAACGGTAATATCTTTTGCAATTGAGTTATCTATTTTTGCTACTAATATATAGCCACTATCAGAAGTATTTACAAAATCATTTGAAACCCAAAAAGGATCAGAAGTGAGGTTAAAATTAGGACTTAGATATTGTCTTGTTGAAATTGTATCTCCCTCTGTATTATATTTAATCATTATTCCATGACGCATAGTATCAATAGTATGTCCTACAGCAATTAATTCTCCCTTATAATTCTCTTTCAAACCTCCTCTCCAAAATTCATAAGTCTTAATTGGGCTTGTATATCTTTTTTCAAAAAGAACTTCACCATCCAAATCAAACTTGATAAAAATATTTCCAGGAGCAGCCATGTTCACGGAATCTGCAATAATTCCTACAGCATAATAACAGCTATCCGTAGGAAGAATCCCTGTAATAATATTACTTAGACTATCAAAATTGTAGCGGTTGTTAAAAGTGATTTGACCAAAAACAGAGGAATATAAAATAGATAGGAAAATGATTAGGGGAATTTGTTTCATTAGCTTGATTGATTATTATAACTTTAATTTATAGAGATTTTAATTTATAAAAATAACTATTCTTTAAAGAATAAAAAAACGCACCCTGAAAACAGAGTGCGCGAAAGATGATTGTTTGTCTATAAAATTGACAAAGGATATGTTTCTTTATTTGTGTTTAAAATTTGGGACACATGATTTTTGTTCTTCTTTGATTATCAAAAATATCACTCGAATAAATAATCGCTAATTCAACTGCTCCCCTCCCCTTCGAGGAAATATTTAATTCTGAAATATTAACATCATAGCTAAAGCTAAAGCCAACATTGCCATAATCATATCTCATCATGATTACTTGAGCATCTTTCCAACGATGCATTGTTCCAAAATAAATGGAGGTTTTATCATCTGCACCTCGATTATCTCCAACATTAAATTTAATCAATCCACCCACATTTATTTCTTTAGCAAGTCCTTGTAGAAGTACTACAGCTCTTGGAATAAATGAAACGTTTCGACTCACTTTAAATTCAGCTCCTCCATAAAAAGTATATCTCATTCTCAACCGCTCGCTGATTTCATTGAAGAAACTTACTTTTGGTTGATTCAAATGAGAAAGAGATCCTCCCGCATAATAACTTTTATTTCTTGATGGTCGATATGCCCACGATATACCTGCATTGAAATCAAAATAACTGAAATTATCTATCGCTAAGTTCTCTCCACTATTCATCATTGGATCAATGAATTCCCCATTGAATTGGCTTTCAAAAAGTAGTTTGGTGAAATCTAAAGATTGTTGAACAAATAAATATTGTGCTCCAATTCCTACAAAATGATTTCCTCGACCAGTCATATCTTTGTTATAAGCGAAAGACACTCCTACCTGAGTATTTTTCAAACTTGCCTCACCAGCAACATCATTCAAAACATAAAGTCCCACTCCAAAAAGATCCTTTTTTGTCAGTCGATTCATGACATTCATATCGACTGAAGCTGACATCGTTTGGAATGGAGTCGAAATCGAACTCCATTGAGAACGGTAGTTGGCTACTGCCCTTGTATCGCCTCTGAGCAATCCAGTCAAAGCAGGATTTAATTGCATTGGAGCATTATAAAATTGTGAAAAGTGTGGATCTTGTGCCTTTACTTCTTTTCCAAAAAAAGTTAAGAAGACAAAACTTGCAACAATACATTTACAAATATTTTTCATTAAAATATTTTTTATATTTTTTCAAAAATTAAAATCTATAAATGAGGGATATTTGAGGGATTGGTTTGCTTAGTATTGGGAATTGAGAAGTATTCACAATACCCAATACTAAATTATATATTATCTAATCAGGGTTATATCTCCAGTTTTGACAATCGTTTTTCCGTTAAATTCACAGGTGGCTTCGATGTAATAAACAAAAACATCTCTATTTAACTTTTGACCTTTGTAGTTTCCATCCCAGCCTTGATTTCCACCTATATTTTCGAATACAATTTCTCCCCAACGATTATAAATTCGAACCATTCCAATTTCGAGTTCACTTCTCACGTTGAATCGATCATTATTTCCATCTCCATTTGGTGTAAATGCGTTCGGTACAATGATCAAATCATCATTACAAATAAATATTTTTCTCAAAAAAATTGATGCAGAATCTGCACAACCTAATTCATTTGTAACTGTCAAATGATAGGTTATATCGTCTTCAGGTGATACAGTTGGATTTGGACAATCTGTACATGATAATCCAAGTGGTGGAGACCAAGCATAAGTAAAATCATTACCGTTTGTAACTCCTGCATCTAACTGAACTTCTTCCCCGTCTGAAAAATAATCAATTGGGAGAAGGTTAATATTTGCTAAGGGAAGTACTTCAACTGTAACTAATTGAACATCAGGTTCACAATTTCCAAATGAGCCAACAACTGTGTAAATTGTTGTTTCCGTTGGAGTAACAAAAGGTGAATTACTTGTAGGATCACTTATCCCAGGAGAATCAATCCATTCGTATGTATCAGCATCTCCAGTTACAAAAAGAAAAGCAGTATCTCCTTCACATATGGTAACGTCCTCCGCAGTAATTTCAACTTTATCTCGAACTTCAATAATTAAAGTATCTGATAAAACACAATTCCCATTAGTTACTTCCAAAATATAATAACCAGTTTCAGTTGGAGAAATAGTTGGTGTCGGAGTATTACTCGCTAGTACCTGACCATTGAAAAGCCATTCAGAAGTTCCTCCAGGATAGCTTCCATTCAAGGTAACTGGAAACCCTTCACAAACGGTAACATCTTCTCCAGCGTCAACATCTGAATCTGTCAAAACAGAAACTGTAACTTCATCAGTTTGAATACATTGATTTTGTAGTAATGATGTAACTGTATATGTTATTGTAGAAGTGGGTGATGCGATTGGGTTTGGACAGTTAGTACAACTCAATCCAATATTTGGAGTCCAAGTAATATTATTTCCAATCGTCACTTCTAGTTGTGTCGATTCACCAATACAAATAATTGGAGCCACATCAATTAAATCGACTTCTTCAATCACTTCAATTGTAACGGAATTACTTCCTGAACATCCTTCTGTTGTCTCTATAGTAACTGTATAAGTAGTAGTTGTAGTTGGATTCGCAACTGGATCCGCACAATTGTAACAACTTAATCCAGGTTGAGAAGTATCCCAATTATAGTTTGCAGCAGTATGATTTGTACTCGAAGTCAATGTTGTATTATCACCTTCACATATAATAACATCTGGTGAAACAATAATTTCTAATGCAGGTAAAGTAGATACCTCAACTAGAACAGAATCTGTAGAGACACAACCATTAAGCGAAGTTGCTGTCACATAGTATTGAGTTGTTGTTGAAGGATCAGCAACTGGATTTGAACAATCTGTACAAGATAATCCTACCGTTGGAGTCCATTCAAAAATTACTGGATCTGTGATTTGTACTGTAGCAAAAAGCTGTGCATTTTCACCAGGACATAAGAAAATATTTTCACCAGCATCAACTTGTGGGTTTTCAAAAATCGAAACAGTTTGTTGAGAACTTGAAACACAACCAAAACCTGAGGTAGTTTCTAAAGTAACCACATAATCTCCTGGACTTGTAAATTGATAAGTAAAATTAGCATCCGTAAATACATTGTTATCAACTGTCCAATTCCATGCAACAATACTATCTTCAGGAACTGAAGATTGATCTTCAAAACTC
>CAJQQY010000096.1 GCA_905480595.1 uncultured Saprospiraceae bacterium
AACCCAAAAAACAAAAATCAGTTTTTAATCTATCCAAAGTAAAAACTCGGACGGAGCGGATTTATATGGTCTTGTTGAAAAGCAGTTTGCGTTACCCTGCACGAACCATTATTGGAGGACTATTATTATTTTTCGTTACCACCTTTGCAGTATTGGCAATAACGGTAAATACCCTACAAGAAGTGGAGACAGATCAGATTGATATTTTTATCAACATGGCTAAAGGAAGCACGCTGGAAAGTACAGATAAAATCGTGCAAGAGGTAGAAGCTAAGATTGCAGATATCAAGGAGAAGGAAGATGTCAGTAGCCGAATCAGAGAAGAAGACGGAGTGGTAAGTATCAAATTAAAAAAAGACTTCAAGGAAATCGATGGTAAATCTTTTAATGAAATCAAAGAAGAAATCGAGCAGCTGATAAAGCGTATTGGTGGTGGTGAAATCAGTTTATCTCAGACAAATAGTGATGGCGGCGGCGGTGGCGGACAAGATATAGGAGGGATGGGTGCAATGGGTGCATTAATGGGCTTTGGAAATAATCAAGAGCGAATTATAATTAAAGGAGAAGATTATTCATTGATACAAAGAGTTGCACAAGACCTTTTGTATTATGTTCAAAATCTGGATGAAACCCGTAATGCAAATTTGAGTACTCGTGGCAATCGTCCAGAAGCATTGTTGGCATTTGATCCGTTAACGATGGCTAGAAATGACATCACACCTGAGAATATTGTCATGGCCTTAAGAGATTTTGGACAGGAATCTCCTGCTGGTTCCAGTTTTAAATATGGAAACGAAGATTACAATATCATCATTAGAGAAAGTGAAACTCAGGAAGCTGGTTTCCAAACAAAATCTATGGATGATCTAAGAGAATTGGAAGTCAGAGATCAACTAGGTAGGACTCATAAAATGGAAACTATTTCTTCGATTAGAACGGCTCAGGGTTTTGATGATATCAGACGGATTAACCAACAAAAACAAATTGAACTAACTTATGCTCCTTCCAGACAAGCTGAGCAATCCAAAGAATTACTAGATGCCTACAAAGAAAATATTGAAAGCTTAATCGCGAACTATCCCCTTCCACCGGGAGTGGCGATCGAAATGATTGATGCACAAGATCAACTCAAAGATTTTAAACCATTAATTGGAGCAGCAGTCTTGCTAATTTTCATCATTCTAGCCTCCGTTTTTGAATCGCTTTCTACTCCTTTTGTTTTGGGGTTTTCTGTTCCTTTGGCTGCAACAGGTGCTTTGTTGGGATTAGCGATAACAGGCAATAGTTTGTTGAATGCTAATACACTAACTGGCTTTCTGATCTTACTCGGTGTCATTGTCAATAATGGGATCATCATGATCGATTACGTCAATGCCTTACGTCGAAAAGGATATCGGAAAACTCGTGCCTTGATGACTGCTGGCCTTCATCGATTACGACCGATACTGATTACTGCTATTACTACGATTGTTGCCATGATTCCATTGGCATTAGGCACGGCAGAATATGTAAGTGTGATCGGAGCACCATTTGCCATTACAGTTATCGGAGGACTAGCATTAGGTACAGCTTTGACTTTGATTTTGATACCGACCGTTTACCTTGGATTGGAAAATTCCATTGAATGGTTTCGATCTTTACCTTGGTGGGTTAAGTTTATTAATCTTGGATTATTTGGAACTGGTGCTTTTTTAATTTATTTCCGAATCGATTCGATGTTATGGCAAATGGCCGATGTTCTTTTGATGGTCTTCTTATTACCTGGCATCACCTATTTTATCCAAACAAGTTTGAAGAGTGCGAGTGAAGAGGTTATTCCAAAAGATGTAGCACCTCATATTCGAATACAAAATCTAGTTAAGATATATAATCGTCCAGGGCGATTTTCAAGAGAATGGAGTGGAAGCGAATCTTTGGCTGGATTCCGAGAATCACAGAACACCGCTATTCCTTGGGGAGCTATTCTAAAAGATTTGATTTGGCAAATTCCATTACTGGTGTTTTTAGCTTGGTTCTGTTTTAGTTATTTGGAAAGTGGTTTTTGGATGATGGTAATCGCCATTGGTATTTTTATACAAATAGTGGAAATTTGGCGTCCATTTGGAAGCGCGCTAAAAATGGGGCAACGAAAATGGTGGAAACGTGTGTTTATTGTTATGGGTAATTTGATTTTTTGGTTAAGCCCAATGGTTTTGTTGTTTCTTTTAAATACAAAATGGGATGGATGGGGATTTGCATTTACGCTGGGCGTACTTTGGTATTCGTTTTTATTCATTCAACAATCCTCCTCCAATTTCTATCGAAAGGAATTGAAAATAGAACGAATCAAATGGCGACTTCGAAGATTTTATTATCGGACCATCCTCAGTATTCCTATAGTCGGAAAACGGGAATTACCATTCAAAGCGCTTAGTGGAATTTCATTAGATATTGGAACTGGAATGTTTGGTTTATTGGGTCCTAACGGAGCAGGTAAATCTACTTTGATGAGAATTGTCAGCGGTATCTTTGAACAGAGTTATGGTAAGATTTGGATTAACGGAATCGATACTCAAGTGAAAAGAGAAGAGTTGCAAGGACTGATTGGTTACTTGCCTCAAGCATTTGGAAGTTATGAAAATATGTCTGCTTGGAACTACCTTGATTACCAAGCAATACTAAAAGGAATCAATAATAATGTAGTCCGCAAAGAGCGATTGGAATACGTGTTAGGGTCTGTCAATATGTTAGATCGAAAGGACGAAAAAATTGGTTCATTTTCTGGAGGGATGAAACAGCGAATTGGAATCGCTCAAATTCTTTTGCATCTACCTCGAATCTTAATCGTGGATGAACCGACTGCAGGATTAGATCCTAGAGAACGAATTCGTTTTAGAAATTTACTCGTCCAATTAAGTCGAGAACGGATCGTATTGTTTTCCACTCATATTATTGAAGACATCGCTAGTTCGTGTAACCAGTTGGCAGTCATCGATAAAGGGGAGCTTAAATATCAGGGATCTCCATTGGAAATGGTTCATTTGGCTGATGGTTTGATTTGGGAATATCTAATTCCTGCTGAAGAATTTGGCCATGCTGATGATGAACAGATTGTGGTTAATCATATTCGAGAAGGGGGCAAAATAAGAGTGAGATGCATCGCTCAAAAGCAACCTAACGAAGCAGCTTATCAAGTAGAACCAGTATTAGAAGATGCTTATTTGTGTCTATTAAAAAATATTAAAATTGTAACCCATGAATAGTTCCATTATTCTCATCAGTAGGATTATCCGTTACAACCTCAAGATTATTTTTGCAGGTCGATTTTTCCTTTTCCTATTGGCGGCTATTGTTTTTTATGGATTATTTATGATGATCACCATATTTGATAATGTGGAAATTAATATTGGTTTGTTGTATGAAATTACTTTTTTCCCAGCATTCCTACTGATCTTTTATCCGATGGTTTTTGGGATTCAGCGCGATGAAGATGCACGTATGTTGGAGATACTATTTGGCATTCCCAATTATAGATATAAGGTATGGCTGGTTCGATTGGTCTTGATTTTTTTATTGATTTTTGTACTGCTTATTCTTTTTGCGGCGATAGGTTCTTATCTATTGTATCCGATAGAACCGGTAAGGTTAGCGGCACAATTATTATTTCCAGTTTGCTTTTTTGGAAGTTTAGCTTTTTTCTTATCGACCCGAATAAAAAATGGAAATGCCACCGCTGTAGTCATGGTTATATTGGGATTCTTCTTGACTATTTTTAGTGAAATCGTGGAGGATACGCTGTGGGATATTTTTTTGAATCCTTTTGGTAGCCCAAGACAATATACTGAATTGGCCTTTCAACAAATCATCTGGAAAAATAGAGTGTTTTTAAGTGTAGGAAGTTTGGTGTTTATCTTGGGGGCTTTACTGAATTTGCAGAATCGGGAGAAGTATATTTGAGGGGAAGATTATCTATTGGGTATTTTTTATCAATTCCTAAATCTTTTACATGTCAATCGAATAATTCTGTTTGTCGCATTCATAAATCAATAAAAATCGTTTTTTCGCTTGCCTTATTGAGGTTATATTTAGAAAAGAAATCTCTATTTATTTCTGTAAAATTTATCGTTCGCTAGCGCCTTTGCTCCTGCAAGGTGTTCACCACTCGTAGACACCTTGCAGGAGCAAGGGCGCTAGCATGAAGTGCTTGTGGTTACAGAGGTGGAGCGAGCGG
>CAJQQY010000097.1 GCA_905480595.1 uncultured Saprospiraceae bacterium
TAGGTGTGATCGTCTTTTTTAGTAAACTCAATTTCTGATAAATCGTCAAACTCATCTTTGATTTCACCAATCACTTCTTCCAAAACATCTTCCAATGTTACAAGTCCAGAACTTCCTCCGTACTCATCTACAACCATTGCCATATGCAATTTTTGTTGTTGAAATTCCTTGAGCAAGTCACTAATTTTTTTTGATTCAGGAACGTACAACAGATCTGTTCTGATTAATGCTTGCCACTCAAAATCATCTCCTTCATCCACATGTCCAATCAAATCTTTGATATATAAAATCCCTGTAATGTTATCAAAGTCATCATCAAAAATCGGAATCCGAGAAACACTTACTCGTCGAGCTAATTTTAAAACATCCCGAAAACCTGTTCGAAATTCAATTGCAATCACATCTACTCGCGAACACATAATTTGCTTAACCGTCACGTCTCCGAACTTGAGGATGCTTTTTAAAATATCAACTTCTTCTTCTGCATTATCATCATTTCGAACAGTCAACTCAATCGCTTCATCAATATCTTCTTTGCTCATCATGCTTGCTTTTTGAGCTTTCGACTCTAACTTATTCTCAATATAATTGGTCCAGTTAACCAATACTTTACTACATGGAGAAAAGAATCTATTCAAGGCACTTAAAGAACCAGACATCATTTTCGCTAATTTCACATTATTCAAATTAGCGTAAACCTTTGGTGCAACTTCCCCAAACAAAACCAATAAGAAAACAACTCCAACTACTTTAACTAAATTTTCTACGCCCCAAGCAATATTAATATTGGTCAAATCAAAATATGGTATAAATGATAAATTATCTGCTGCCCCAATCTGAACTGCCCAATTGGTAAAAACTTCTGTTGGCATCACTTTCCCCAAAACAAAATCAGACAAAACCACAATCCCAATATTGATAAAATTATTGCTGATCAAAATAGTCGCTAACAAAGTCCGAGGCATCTCTTTGAGTTTAATAATCCGTTGAGATGTTTTGCTATTATCTTGTTTTAGATCATCAATATCATTTGGAGACAAAGAAAAAAATGCCACCTCTGATCCTGAAATCAGAGCCGAACACATCAACAAAATTATTACAAAAATTGCCGCGCCACTCACTTCCCAAAAAGGAATATCCGCCAACAAAAAAGAGGAGTTAAAAAAAGATGAGAAGAATGTTCCGGGTATGGAATCCAATTTTTTTATTATTTAAGTTTCGGTGGATAATGCTAAAAACATTATCCACCGAAAATCTAAGATTTCATTTATTAGAATGGTAAATCATCATCAGGTGCAGCTTTTGCTGTAGGCGCTTCTGGTGAATTAGTACTCGGTGCAGCTGGTGCTGTAGACTCTTTAGCAACTTGAGCTGGTGCATCAGACGCAGAAGGCGCATTATAACTACCGCCACCATCTCTGCTACCTAACATCTTCATCGTCCTTGCTACAATTTCAGTTGTGTATCGATCATTACCATCTTTATCTTGCCATTTTCGAGTCGTCAATTTTCCTTCGATATAAACTTGACTTCCTTTTTTCAAATACTTCTCTGCCACATTTGCCAAACCATTCCACATCACCACGTTATGCCATTCAGTTTGGGTTTTTCGTTCCTGAGTCGTTTTATCTAAATATGATTCACTCGTAGCAACTGAAAAAGAAGCTACTGCTGAATTCCCTTCGAAATGTCGAACCTCTGGATCTTTTCCAAGGTTGCCAACTAAAATTACTTTGTTAATCATGATGTGCGTTTTTTGTGATAAAAAATTTAGTTTTCTCACTCCAAATCTTGGAGCATTGAATATAAATTTAACGAATTATCTTTTAAATACAAATCGATAATTTTGGGGAAGGCAAATTTACTTAAGTTTTTCCGATCTACTTTGATATAAGTATTTTTTTTAATTGAAAAATTACTTGGCAAATCAATTTCCAAAAAAGTTCCGATGATTGTTCGGTGCGTCAACTGCTGCCGAAAAGGAGTCGAAATATGTTTTATGTCATAATCAAAATCACCTATTAAATCATCCCAAATGTCATGTTTGGAGAGCACATCTTTTTTCAAAAGTGTTTCTGTTTCGATCAATGGAAACTCATAGAGATTTTGCCAAATATCTTTTTGAGTTCTTTTTTGCACCCAAACATTGCCATTTACATTAAGCACTAAATAATTAAAATGACGTGTCTTCTTTTTGATTTTTTTAGACTTAACAGGAAGCTCAAAAACTTTTCCATTTTGAAAAGCCTGACAGTTTCTCTTCAAAAAACATCTTTTACAATCCGTTAATTTTGGTGTGCATTGAGTTGCTCCAAAATCCATAATCGCTTGATTATATTTTGCTGCTTTCTTTTTTTCTAACAATATATTTGCAAGTGACGAAAATTCTTTTTTCCCTTCTGTAGAATCAATTGGTGTTTCGATTCCAAAATACCTCGATAATACTCGATACACATTTCCATCGACAACAGCGTGAGGTAAATCATAGGCAAATGATGCAATTGCTGCAGCGGTGTAAACACCAACTCCTTTTAATTTCAGAATCTCGTCCAAAGTTTTAGGAAATTCACCACCAAGGTTTTCCGAAATATTTTTTGCGGTAAAATGTAAATTTCTAGCTCGTGAATAATAGCCTAATCCTTCCCATAATTTCATCACTTCATCTTCTGGCGCATTAGCCAAATCATGAACCGTTGGATATTTTTTTTTAAATTTTAAAAAATATGGCAGGCCTTGCTCGACTCGAGTTTGTTGCAAAATGATTTCTGACAACCAAATGAAATATGGATTTTTTTCACCTTTCCAAGGCATGGGCCGATCTACTGTTTTTGCCCATTTTAGCAGTTGTTTAGTGAAAAATT
Source organism: uncultured Saprospiraceae bacterium (assembly GCA_905480595.1). GTDB lineage: Bacteria > Bacteroidota > Bacteroidia > Chitinophagales > Saprospiraceae > CAJQQY01. The sequence continues at coordinate 2,862 of CAJQQY010000097.1, forward strand.
GTTTATCCATTTATTAGTTTATGAAGTGAGTTTTGATTTTTTTTTGACGCTAACTTACTTATGATTTTTTATGTTTTAAATTTCCTTCGAAAATTATTGCAGCAAAGGCAAAACATAATAAGTCAGTGTCAAAAATGCATAATTACAAAAAAATAGAGAAGGCGACAAATTTGCATTTGCCGCCTTCCTTTTAAAAATTTGATATTCTTTGATAAAGAATTTTACTTAATTTTTTGCTTTTAGAATTGTCATATTATCGTATCGCTTACTAATCAATCCTTTCATCTCTTTTCGAGCAAAAAAGATTCGACTTTTAACTGTACCTAATGGTAATTCTAGTTTATCTGCAATCTCTTGATATTTAAAGCCTTCGTAATGCATCATAAATGGAATTCGAATTCCATCTTCCATCCCATCAATCATTTCAGTTAATTCATCCATCATGATGTTGCTTTCAGCTTTGTTAGAAATTACAACACTACCTGAATTGATGTAATAATCATTGTCAGTCGAATCCATAATTGTATTCGCTCGCATTTTTTTACGGTAGTTATTAATGAATATATTTTTCATGATTGTAAACAACCATGCTTTGAAATTTGTACCTGGACGAAATTTGTCTCTGTTTGTCAACGCGCGGAAAGATGTCTCTTGATAAAGGTCTTTTGCATCTTCAGTATTCTTTGTAAGGTTGTACGCAAAAGAGTGAAGTAACTTTGACATTCCCTCGTATCGACCATTAAATTCTATTGTTGACATAATTGATATTGTTTAGAGAGTAATTTTAAATAGATTGTTTCTCAATGTAGTACAAATTTAAACCTTTGTTAAACAAAATCCAAATATCAATTAAACAAAAAGACGTCTCCAGTAAGACATTTCAAATCAAGCTCAAACTATACAATTCATAAATTATTGACAATCAGACAATTACACGCAATTTATTAATTTTACCCAAAATACTTTATTTTCAAAAATTATTGAAACTTCTGATTTTTTACATTTTTCTTTAAAAAAAATTGAAAACCTTAACCATAAGGAGAGGTGTCAACCTTTATTGTTTAACACCTCTCCTTTTTATGTCAAAAATTTAAAAAAATTCTATTTTTGAGCTTTAGAAACTAAATAAACTGCCACAATAAAAAAGATAATATTAGGCATCCAAACTCCTAACATTGGCGGTAAAGTTTCATTCGTCGCAAAAGTGATCGAAAATTTCGATAGAAAAATATAAAGTGCTCCAATCCCTATTCCAATCGCCAAGTGTAATCCCATTCCTCCTCGCACTTTTCGTGCAGCTACTGCCAATCCAATAATCGTCAAAATCAGAATTGTAAATGGTTCAGCAGTCCTTCGATGCAACTCCGTTTCATATTTTTTCAAATTCCCTTTGCCTTTTTGCCTTCGAGTTTCCATAAATGCCAATAGGTGAGGGGTCGTCATCATTTCTTTATCTTCATTATAATAGATGAAATCTAAGTGAGTCAGATTGAGCGTCGTGTCTAATTCATTTCCTTTTTCGATCTGGAGTGATTCTCGATTTTCGTTAAAAGTTCGGACTTCATAGTTTTTAAATTTCCATTTATTAGGTGGTCCAATCCATTTAGCTACTCCAGCCTTTAATAGATAGGTCAGTTTGTTATTTTCGAATATTTCAATTCGGAGATTTTTAGCAGAAGTGTCTCTTTTATAATATTTTTCAACATAGATTTTTTTATTTGGACCTACGAAGAGATGCATATTCGCATCGTTTACTTTTTGACTATGCTTATATATATAGGTGTGTTGAAAATTGTAATGAGTTTCATTCGCCCTAGGAATGACGTAATGATTTCCAACTAAATGCAAAGCTGTTAAAAACCCTCCCGCAACTAGATATGGAACCATCAACCTGCCAAAACTAATTCCAGCATTGAAAATGGAAATAATTTCGGAATTAAAAGCCATTCGAGAAGTAAAAAACACAACTGCAATCAAGACACCCAATGGAAATAAAAGACCATTGATCCATAAAATCCAATTGAAGTAATAATCGATGATTATCATTTTCATGGTAAGATCTTCCTCCTCAATAAAATCCTCCACCTTATCACTAAAATCAATGATAATAGAAATCATCGTAATGATCAGCACCGTAAAAAAGAAGGTGGATAAGAAATTTTTTATGATGTACTGATCGAGTTTTTTTAACATACGCTTTTAATGGTGAATGATTAACGGTTAACTGTTAACCTCTTTCTTCAGCGAATATCTAAATTGAAATTTAGAATTGCCATATTTTTTCCAAACCTAACTTATATTTAACGTTGTTTTATTTTTTAACATTTTATAGTCTTCGAGTCAAATTAGGAACGATTGCTTTTTTCCAATCATAAAAATCTCCTTCGATAATATGCTTTCGAGCTTCTCCAACTAACCATAAATAAAAACTCAAATTATGTATCGATGCAATTTGTGAAGCTAAAAGTTCTTTGCTCTGAAATAAATGCCGCAAGTAAGCTTTGGTATGAAAACGACTTGTGGTTGCAGTACTTTCAGCATCTATCACGCTGAAGTCATCCTTCCACTTTGCATTTTTCATATTCAAAATACCTTGTGAGGTAAAAAGATGTCCATGTCGTGCATTCCTTGTTGGCATCACACAGTCAAACATATCAATTCCTAGAGCAATGCATTCCAATAAATTTTCGGGAGTACCAACTCCCATCAAATATCGTGGTTTTTCTTTTGGTAAGATTCCACAAACAAGTTCAGTTGTTGCGTATAATTTATCCGCAGGTTCTCCTACAGCAAGTCCACCGATAGCATTCGCAGGACGATCAAATGAAGCAATCGTTTCTGCAGATTTTATTCTTAAATCTTTATAGGTACTTCCCTGGACGATTGGCATTAAAGTTTGCTCATAACCATATTTTGGATCAGTTGTGTCGAAACGATCACAGCATCTTTTGAGCCAACGATGGGTCATTTCCATCGATCGTTTTGCATAATTATATTCGCAAGGATAAGGAGTACATTCATCAAATGCCATGATGATATCTGCACCAATCGTTCGTTGAATATCCATTACATTTTCAGGAGAGAAAAAATGTTTTTCACCTCCAATGTGAGAACGGAAAGTCACCCCTTCTTCTTTTATCTTTCGAGTTCCACTTAAAGAATAAACTTGGTAACCACCACTATCCGTCAACATCGGTCGATCCCAGCCATTGAATTTATGAAGGCCTCCTGCTTTCTCCATCACATCCATTCCTGGACGTAGAAATAAGTGGTAAGTATTTCCCAAAATGATTTGAGCCTTTACCTCATCTTTTAACTCTTGCTGATGTACACCTTTGACCGTTGCCAATGTTCCTACTGGCATAAATATAGGGGTCTCAATCTTCCCGTGAGCCGTTTCGATAACTCCTGCACGAGCGCTGGAGTTCGGATCTGTTTTTTGTAAGTCGAATTTCATAGGGTGCAAAAGTAGGGAAAAAAGTAATGATGAAGTATGATTTGAATATCGATATTCAATTCTTTAAATAGAAAATCGGTTACTATCCAATTTCAACAAAACACCAATCATTAAAGAAAAAGCTAAAAGTGAAGATCCTCCATAACTAATAAATGGAAGGGGAATACCAATAATCATGACCAGTCCCATGGTCATCCCAATATTGATAAAGAAGTGGAAAAATAAAATACCAGCAACACCGTAAGCATAATTTCTAGAAAAATCGGAACGTTGCCTTTCTGCGATTACAGTTATTCGATATAAAAAAAGTAAATACAAAACTATAATTCCAAATACGCCAATAAAGCCTTGTTCCTCTCCAATCGTACAGAAAATAAAATCTGTTGATTGTTCTGGAACGAAGTCTAATTTGGTTCTAGTTCCTTGTAAAAATCCTTTCCCTGATAATTCACCTGAACCAATAGTGAGTTTCGATTGACGTAAATTATAAATTGCATCTGACGGAGCTTTGGATGGGTTTAACCAAACATTAATTCGAGATTGCTGATGAGGTTTGAGAATATTATTAAAAGCAAAATTTGCACCGTAGGCAAATGTCCCTCCAAATATGATTAAAGGCAAAAGAAATTTGACCAACTCCTTTTTTCCATTTCTCCAAAGATTAAATGAGACTATTGGAATTAATAAAAAATTTGCGACAAATATTTCTCGATTATAGGCTTCGAAAAAATGAAGACCTAAAACAGTTCCGATGATTAGCAAGGTAAACCCGATTGCCCATTTTCGTCTTTCATTTTTTATATTATAAATAAAAATTCCAGCACCTAGCGTCATAAATCCTAGAACAACAAAATAGGGTTCGTAGATCAATGCAATGATAAATAATGCAGTTATAGTTAAGGAAACGATGTAAAAATTTTCTGATAAACCTAAGCGGTAAAAGAGAATTAAAAAGGAGGTAAAAACGATAGCTGAACCTGCATCTGGTTGTATGAGAATTAAAATAATTGGAACAATCATTAATCCAAAAGCAATGACTTGAGATTTCAATATCCTAAGGTTAGCATTATATGAACTTAGATAACTTGCCATTGCTAAACACGTAGTAAACTTTGCAAACTCTGAGGGCTGCAAACTAAATCCACCAATACTAAACCATGAAGTTGCCCCACTTACTTTTTTCCCAATAATCAAAACAGCTATCAAAGATAAAATGGAAAGTGCATAAAATATATACGAAAAAGTTCTCCAAAATTTCCATTCAATAAATGAGACACCTACAATAAGTACAAAGGAAATTAGGATAAAAAATCCTTGTTTTGTTGCTTCACTACTCAAATCACTCAAGTCATTCCCCTTCGAAGTCGCCGCAATAATCATCATCCACCCAACAACTACTAGCCCTATGTAATAACTTAGGGTTTGTAAATCTACATTTTGGAATCCGTTATTTCTGCGAGCGCGAATACTCATTTTGGTGGAGATAAATTATCGACGTTAATCAATTTAAAACTTCATTAATACTTACATCACTTCTTGTCAATAAAGCACTAGCATAGTCTTTTTTTAATTCTTTCAGTAGGCGAGTAGCATCAAGTTTAGTAGCAAATGCACCTGCTTTTAATTTATAATATGGTTTAGAATGTTCCCAATCTACTTGAATTAAAGGATATCTTTGGATAAACTTCGATTCTTCGTTCTCTACTTTTCGACGATCTGTTGTCGCCAATAATTGAATTCTCCAACCTGAAATCGTAGTCGACATTCTATTTTGATCTTGATGTTTTTGTACTAAAGATGCTACCGAAGGATCTTCAGAAATCTGAACCTGCGCATTTGATGAAATGCAAAAAAACAAAAGACCTAACAATATACTTACAATTCTTTTCATGACAATTTTTCTATTCCTTTAACAATTTTTATACTTGAAGACGTACCTAATCTATTTGCTCCTGCTTCCAGCATGTCCTTTGCTTTTTTTGTAGTTCTAATTCCTCCAGAGGCTTTAATTTTAATTGAGCTTGGAAGATTTTCTCTTAAAAACTCAACTACCTCTAGAGTTGCCCCTTCCCCATTAAATCCAGTTGAAGTTTTAACGTAATCGACTCCAACATCTGTGCAAATTTCGCAAAGTTTTTTTATTTCTTTTTTGTTCAAAAGTCCTGTTTCCAGAATCACTTTGATTATTTTTCCCTTCATCTGGGTAGCAAGTGCAACTGTTTTGATGTCGTTTTGTACATAATTCCAATCTCCACTTTTCACAGCGCTTACATTAATTACTACATCTAATTCATCTGCTCCATCATCTATTGCCTTTTGAATCTCGGTAGCCTTCGAGGGCGTAGCTGAATACCCCAAAGGAAATCCGATGACTGTTGCAACTTTCACATTACTATTTTTAAGTAACATGGAAGCATTTCGTACAAAATACGGAGGTACACAAACTGCATAAAAGCTATAGGCTTCCGCCTCGCTACACAATTTTTCAATATCCGCGTTCTTGGTGTCGATCTTAAGTATCGTGTGATCAATATGATCAGGTAGTTGTTTCTCGTTCACCGTTTTCTCTTTTTGATTTTTTAAACAAATTTGATATCTAAATGATAGTATGTTTGAAGCATTGGGGTTTCCCGCAAGATAAAGATTCTAAATTAGACTAACGTATTTTGGAAAAAAAAAGGTCTAAAAGTTTACAAAAAACCTTTAGACCTTTTTTTTAATGAAGAAAGCAAGATTAAAACAAGCCTCTGATTACATCTTCCTCCGTAATTCCTTCTGCTTCTGCTTTATAATTTCTAACAATTCTATGTCTTAGTACATAATTAGCAATCGCTTGAACATCTTCTATATCTGGAGAATATTTTCCATTAATCGCTGCATGACATTTTGCTCCCAAAACTAAATACTGTGAAGCCCTTGGTCCTGCTCCCCACGAAATATAATCATTCACTTCTTGAGTCGCCATCTTGGTATTTGGTCGAGTCTTGGATGCCAAACTTACTGCATATTCCAATACATTATCAGCGATCGGAATTTTACGAATTAATTGTTGGAAAAATAAAATTTGCTCACCTGTTACGATATTTTTCAAATCGTATTTCACTTGCTTAGTTGTTGCTTTTACTACTTCAATTTCCTCTTCGTACGATGGATAATCCAATGTAATATTGAACATAAATCTATCCAACTGTGCCTCTGGCAATGGATAAGTTCCTTCTTGCTCAATTGGGTTTTGCGTAGCTAAAACAAAAAATGGAGAAGGTAAAATATGTCGAACTCCATTTACTGTTACCGAGCGCTCTTGCATCGCTTCCAAAAGTGCGGCTTGCGTTTTTGGAGGAGTACGGTTAATCTCATCCGCCAAGACGATGTTCGCAAATAATGGCCCTTCATAAAATTTGAAATGACGATCTTCATCCAAAATCTCAGATCCAGTAATATCTGAAGGCATCAAATCCGGAGTAAATTGAATTCGTTTAAAACTCAAATCTAACACCTCTGAAATCGTACTTACCAATAAAGTTTTTGCCAAACCAGGTACTCCTACTAACAGACTGTGTCCATTACTGAATAATGAAATAATCACCGCTTTGACAACGTCTTCTTGACCAATGATCACTTTTGAAATTTCGGAAGAAAGCGCTTTGTAAGAACTCGCTAATGCATCTACTGCTTCTACATCTGTTTTATACTGTGGTTCTGTCATTATCGTTTTTATATTTTTTTATTTAAAATCCTAATTAAAATTAAGGACAACTAGATTTCTAAGATGTCGCAAATTTATTAAAAAAATGGCAGATATGTAACGCTAAATTACCATGCTTTGTTTCGAGGCAAATAACCGACTTTTATAAGAAATAAATGTTCTCTATTCACAAGGTGACTTCGAATCACCTTGTGAATAAAAAAAATCTTTTTTCAATAAAAAAGCAGCAACTAAAATCAATTAGTTGCTGCTTCACATTTTTAGTTTTGCTCTTTTTTTATAGTCGATCTAAAACATATTTTTGATAACCTCCATTGGATTTAAAATCTCCACAATCATCACCTGAAGTAACCGGAAGATTGAGGATATAATCTTCTTGATTTCTATAATCATAAGATCTTCTTGTCTGCATCCACTTTGTGTCTGCTTCGTCCAAATGATCCAAAATTGAAATAATTCCAGTTCTATCAAATATAGATGTTTGGCAAATTAATGAAACAGCCATTTCATCCATTTCACTTGTCATTGCTTCATCAAATTTTAATTCACCTAACATTGTTGCCACATCTTCTAAAGTTGGCGAACTCGGTGGTGGTGGTATTCCTTGGACAAAATTATTTAATGTTGTTGTATTAAATTCATTGATCAATCTGTTCAATAAATATTTCTCATGCATCAACGTTGCTTCAAACGTCAAAATATAATACAACTCATATTCTTTTTCTAGTGACTTTAATAATCCTGTTGAAAGATACAGATGTCCTCCGGGCGTCGTGAAAGCCGTTTTGACATCATCTAAATCTAAAATAGTTACTTGCCATTCTCGACTTCGATCCCAACGATCATTTGATGGTGATTGCCCATCTATCTTCAAAATATTGCTTGCTTGATTATATAACTTTTGAATATACCAATAAGTGGAATCAGCGGGTGAGTTGTAAGATAATGCAGGAAAATTGACTATATCTGCTGCAATCGCTATTCTCATTTGATCACCCAACATTTCTCTTTTTTCTTTGGTAAATGTACTTGGTGCAGGAACGTCTTCTTTTCGACATGAAGAAAAGGCTAGCACTCCAATTAGAAGGGCTAGAAAAAAATAATTTTTTCTAACGGGTTTAGTGTTTGTTTTTCTCATTATGTTGTTCAATAGTATGTTTGAAAAGTAGGAGTTACATCGGATTATAATCGAACTCTTCGTGTTTGTCACAATATTATAACAAAAACCTGACCAAAATTGCTAGAAGATGATTAAATCATAAAATATTTTTCACCCAGAACACATTGATTTTCAACGTATTAGTTAAAACAAAATACTTTTGCATTGGAAATATTTTCCACAAAGACACATGAGATTTTCAACTACATGAAGAGGTAGTTGAGGTCACATAAAATCAATAATGGAGGTTGAAAGTGAAATATTGGAGAAAATATAAGAGTCAAATTAACCCTTTTCAGGAATAAAAACCTGAGTGAATTTAAATTCTTTTCCATCAAATAATCCTTTATCACTCAATTTTAATTGAGGTATAACCAAAAGTGCCATAAATGATAAAGTCATAAAAGGTGCAGTCAAAGTGCATCCTAATTCATTTTTCACAAAAGAATCAATCTCAGAATATGCTTTTGCAGTTTCATATCCATCTACATTGGTCATAATTCCTGCGATTGGTAAAGGCAATACTTTTTCTTCTTCTGGACTTACCGCCGAGATTCCGCCTTGATTTTCGATAATCAAATTAACTGCACGACAAAGTGATTCATCATCCGTTCCGACTGCTATAATATTGTGAGAGTCGTGTCCGACGCAGGAAGCGATTGCTCCTTTTTTCAAATTAAAATTATTGATAAATGCCATCGCAGGAGTTTCATTTTTATAGCGATTGACGACGGTCATTTTCAAATTATCATTTTCCAAATCAGAAATGGCGAAACCGTTTTCTATCTTTGTTTTGGAAAAAAAACTGTCCGTTACGATTTCATCATCAATAGCTTTAATGACTTGAATTTGATCCGACTTTGCTTTTAGTTGAAAATCTTGAGGTGATTTTTTTTCTGTAAAAAAATTATTGATGATTTCTGTTTCGACAGGTTGGATAAAACTTTTGCCTTCTTCAGCAACTAGTTCGCCATTGATATAAGTTGCTTTTACTTTAAAATTATCGAGATCATGCACTAAAATAAAATCAGCAGCATCTCCTATTTTCATTTGCCCAACATCCAAATTATAATGCTCCACAGGATTGATACAAGCTACTTGCAACACATCAAAAATATCACAATCTTTTGCCACCGCTCGTGCAGCCAATTGATTAATATGTCCTTCGATTAAATCATCAGGATGTTTATCGTCAGAACAAAACATCATTCGATCAGCATACTTTGGTAATAAGGCAATTAAGGCTTCGAAGTTCTTCGCAGCGCTTCCCTCTCTAATCAAAATCTTCATCCCCTTTTCTAATTTTCCCAAAGCTTCTTCATAAGTAAAACATTCATGATCAGTAGAAATACCTGCGGAAATATACTTTCTCGCATCTTCTCCCATTAAACCTGGCGCATGACCATCTATTGGTTTTCCATATTTTTTGGCTATTGCAATTTTTGCCATCACCTCAGCGTCTTCGAAAAGAACCCCTGGGTAATTCATCATTGCTGCCAAATATTTGATATCTGGATTTTGCATCATTTCTTCGATGCCATCGACTCCGATTACTGCACCTGCTGTTTCAAAACTTGTCGCAGGCACACAAGAAGGTGCTCCGAAATTAAATTTAAACGGAACTTGTTTCCCATTTTTTATCATAAAATAAACTCCTTCGATTCCGATCACATTGGCAATTTCATGTGGATCAGAAACCGTTGCAACCGTTCCATGAGTAACTGCTATTCTCGCAAACTCTGAAGGTACCAACATCGAACTCTCGATATGAACATGTGCATCAACAAATCCTGGAAGGAGATATAAGTTACTTTCACCTTCTTTCTTTTCGATACTTTTTATTTTTCCATTTTCAAAAATTATTTCGCCAAAGTAGATTTGGCGATTAGGGATATCGACGATGTTTGCTGAAATATTCATATCAGATTTTAATCTTTATTTAAAAAAATCTCGAAGTGCTGCTACACATTTTTCTTTGTCAAAATACCATGCGCTAAATGGTAATGTAAATGTACTCAATCCTACTCGTTCCAACATTCTCCATCTTTCAATTGGCAATGCAGTTTCAAATTCGCCAGGAAATCCGATTAAGTCGATGCAAAAAGTTTTTCCTTCATGAACTACAACCAAATCAATTGCTGTCCCTGCAATTGGAAAAGCAATATGCCATTCTTTAATTCCAAATGAACGAATACTTTCTATCACTTCCTCCAAAAATGTATCAACTTTTTTCTGATTTAAATATGTCGGAGGACTAGCGTTATTATTTTTCAGTCCATAAATAAATCTCGCGAGTAAACTATCATTTTTAATTTTTTCATTTGAAAAAGAAATAAAAACATGTTGCAAAGAACGCGCTCGCGTGATGCTTACATTAAATACACCTTCTCGATTCAAATAATTAAAAGCAGCAGGATGACTTTCATTATCTAAGGCAAAAGAAAGAAACATCACTTCTTTTTCTTCCCCTTGAAAGACAAAAGGTGTCCCTATCAAAATCCGATGTCGTTCCAATTCTTCAGCAGAAAATATCTTTAAAATTCGACGCTGCAAATAATCAACTTGATCTCGAAAAGGAGAAAGGATTCCGATACTTTGACAAAGGCCTACATTCAAATTTTTCTCTTCCTCAATTATTGCTTTGACCATTTCAAAAATTGAATCTACTTCTTTTTTATTATAGCCTGTTTTTGTTCGGATCCCATTTACGGAATGTAAAAATGCATGTTGCCGATGAAGTGTGGCAGGACAAGCAGTCATCACATCCAATTTTCCATCATAAAAATGAGTATTACTAAATTGAATAATATCAGGCATGCTTCGAAAATGTTCATTCAAAAAATGAACCTGTCTTTGACTTTTGATGGAGTCAGAAACCATGTCAAGCAAACTTTGATTTCGATAATCCAATTGCTCTGCACCTCGATTTCCAACTCCAAATTGTTCAATCAATTGATTCTGTTTTGCCTGAGAAAGAAAAGACATGTGGCGTAATTGTTTGGGATCACCAACTATGACCGCAGACTTTCCTCTTTGCAAAATCGGCAACGAACTTGCAATGTCGCATTGAGTCGCTTCATCAATTATTACCACATCAAAAAGTTCTTTTTGCAACGGAAGCACTTTGTTGATGTCGGTCGAATTGGCTACCCAAATTGGCAATGCTTTTAAAACTTTCGCAAAATTGATCTCTTCAAAAATTGATTCTTTTCGATTTCCAGTTCGTGCTTTAAAGGCTTTCACCAAAGCTTGCATCTCTGCTCTCGATTTATTTAATGCTTCATTTAGAAATTGATAAAATCGAAGTTGGATTAGTTTTTTTAAATTTTTATTTCGCTGAAGTAATTCATTCTCAAGCAAAAACATTTTTTTCCAAAGCGGAATTTCTTTTTCAAACTTATTCGTTAAGAAATACATTTTGATTTTTTGGAAAAAAGAATCTTGATACTGAAATAGAAAATCTCCTCGCTCAATTTCTGTTTTTGTTCGTGAATCGATTTTCTTTTCGAGTGCGGCGAGAGTTTTGATTTGTGTTTTTACTTTTTTAAAAAGTACTTTTATTTCGCTTCTAGAAGTTTCCACAAGACCAATTCCTCTCAATAAATTTTCCAACTTTTTTTGAAGAATTTTTTTATAATCTTTCTTCCCTGCTCGAACGACGATGCCATTTAAACCAAAATCCTTTTCGATTTTATCAGCCACCACATTCCCAGCTTGATTATTTTTAGATGCAATTAATACTGATTTACCTTGACTCATCAATTCAACTGCCAAAGCTGCAATCGTAAATGATTTACCTGTCCCTGGTGGGCCAATTGCCAAAGTCAAATGATTAGCAAAAGTTGATTGTAAAATATTTTCTTGGCTTTTATTTAAAACGATGGGAACAGTTAAGTCGATTTTTTGAGAAATAGATTTTTGTTTTTGCGTTCCAAATATTTCATTTAAAGGAGTGGAGAAATCATTTTCTTCAGACATTTTTCCCAACTCATTTAAAATACCTCGCGAGCCAGTTGGTTTATTTAGCATCGCAATTCCGCAAGCAGGGACGATAACAAATGAAGGTTTTTCTTTTCTTTCTTTTTGCAAATCCTTCAACATTTTATCTGTCCAAAGATTTGGATAATTTTCAATTTTAGAAAAATCTAAGTTTGGAAAAATATCATTGAGTGTTTTTTCAATTTGAAAAACTTGATCGAATTGGATGAATCCTTTCGGTAGTTTTCGAGTAAGATTTTCTAGAAGTCCTGGTTGAATATTTTCAACAGCTTGGAGAATGGCTGGATTTATAATTGGATTTTCGGCATCGATCGAAACGTAAAAGATTTCATTTTCGACTTTCAATTTGACTTGATGCAAATAAAGCGGTGCGGTGATATTTTGTTTTTTTCCAGCAACGGTCATTTCTCCAAACATAAAAAAAGAGCAACAATACAATGCTTTTTCTTTGGAGTAAATGGCAAGACGCTGATTTATTTTTTCGCCCCAATCAGTTGGGACTGGAAATTCTAGCATTTTACCTTGCAGCAGTTCAGCACTTTCTAGAACAAGAGGATGTTCGACTTTTGCACTATAAAAATTAAGCAAACTAGTCGCTCGATAGTCCGATTGATAGCATGACTTAAAATAGTTGACAAGCGCTTTTGACATTGTGGAAAAATTTGATTAAAATATTTGTGTAAAAAAACTTTAAAATATTTATAAAAGGGTAATTTTCGGAAATAAATAATTCTAATCACAAAATGAACTTTAACGATTTTCTCCAACAAGTACTTTTTAACATCGGCAATCACGAAGTGACTTCAAGGCAACTTATTAGTTGGGGTATAATTTTGATTGTCACTTTTTTGGTTTATGAATTAGTGAAAAAAAAGGTTTTACCAAAATATTTTGCGCAGGAGAAATATGTCATTCGAGATAATTCTAGGATATTAAAGAGTATCCGAAATATTTTTGTTTTGATTGGTTTGATCGGATCCGTTTGGGCACTCGAAATTGATTTTCTACTTTATCAAATGAAGACTGTGGAAATTCGAGTTTCGACAGTTTTATATGCTTTGACAATTTGGCAAGTAGCAGGACTTTTAGATTGGATAGCTTCCAAGGTTTTAGTTTATAATTATCACCGAAGTCGAAATGATTTGGATTATCAAACTTCCGTTGAAAAATATGCTAAAGAAACAGATAGTAATGCTGGAAGCTTAGTGCGATTAGTCGTGTATGCTGTAGCTGTTTTTTTAGTCTTACAAAGTTTTAATTTAGAAAGCTATACTGTTGTCAGTTTAACAAAAACTCAGATTAGGGTATCAGATATTCTCGAATCCATCTTGATTATTTTAACTGCTCGATTGATTTTTTGGATGGTAACTCAATTGGTTTTGTATCGATATTATAAGAGAAGTCATATTGATATTGGTTCTCAATATGCTATTAATCAACTGCTCAAGTATGTCATTTATACGATGGCATTGCTATGGGCGATTTCTAGTTTGGGAATTGAGATGACCGTTTTGTGGGGTGGTGCTGCTGCGCTTTTGGTTGGAATTGGTTTAGGATTACAGCAAACTTTTAATGATTTTTTTTCCGGAATTGTATTGTTATTTGAGCGATCAGTTGAAATTGGACATGTTTTGAATATTGGCGGAATGATTGGGACTGTAAAAGAAATTGGATTGAGAACTTCGTTAATTGAAACAAGAGATAATATTACCGTTGTAGTTCCCAATTCTAAATTAGTTACAGACAATGTTATCAACTGGAGTCATTTGGATGAAAAAGTTAGATTTCAAATTAATGTCGGAGTCGCTTATGGGTCTAATACAAAATTGGTAAAAGAGATATTATTAAAAGTAGTTGGTGAGCATCCTGAAATTGTCGAACATCCAAATCCATTTGTTCGATTTACTAATTTTGGAGATTCATCATTAGATTTTGAGGTGTATTTTTTCTCTCGGAACTTTATTCGAATTGAGGATGTAAAAAGTGATTTACGTTTTGAAATTGATCATGCTTTTAGAGAAAATAATGTGGAAATTCCATTCCCGCAACGAGTGGTTTGGATGAAAGGAAATCAAGGAATAAAAAAAGAGGAATCTTAATTTTAAATAAAAAAATGCTTCAAGAGAATTTAATTTCTTGAAGCATTTTTTTATTTGAATATCATTAATTTTTATATGCTAAATTTCTTCGCCAACTCATCCAACTCAAAAGTCACAAAACACTTCTTCCCCGTTGGACTTGTGAAAGGCATTGCACAAGCAAATAATTTATCAACTAATTCTCTCATCTCTTCTTGAGATAAACTTTGCCCTTTTTTTATCGCAGAACTTCGAGCCATTGCACGAGCTATATTTTCAATAATATTCAAATCTAAATCTCGATTTGATTTATATTGTTCCAATAATTGCTCAATGATTTTTTGTTCATCTTGTGATGATTTCAAATCAGCAGGCACTCCGTGAATCACAAAAGCATCTTTTCCAAATTCTTGAATATCGAATCCCAACAAATTTATCTGCGGTAATAAATCTTTTAAAATTTCAGCATCTGCAGGGTTGAGTGTGATATTTCTTGGAAACAATTCTTTTTGAGTTACTGCTTCTTTTTCATTTAACATGCTCAAATATCGTTCATACAAAATTCGCTCGTGAGCAGCTTGTTGATCCACTAAAATATATCCTGATTTGATATGACTAACGATATAAGTTGAGTGAATTTGGAACAATGGCTTTATATCTTTAGAAAAACTCTGGCTTGAATCATCTAATTGATTTCCTTCCGACATTCTGCTTTCAAGCGTGATTGGTTGGTCACCAATCTTTTCTTCTTTCGGCTGATCAAATTCATCCAAACCATCATACATTTTTTTCCAGTTCTGTAAATTAGAACTATCCAATGGTGAGTTATTTGCCTTCGAAGAAAACGTTTCATATCGTTCCCCACTACTCGTAGAACCACTACCACGAGAAGAACTACTTCCTGACGATCCTCCCAAAAAAGAAGGAGTAGAAGAAGCTTCTCTTCTTGATTCACTCATGCTTGGCAAAGGATGATTATTTAAAATTTGCTCTTGATCGAAATCCAAAGTTGGCGTAATACTATATTGTCCCAAAGCATGTCGAACAGAAACTTTTAAATAATTATATACCAATCGTTCATCGTCAAATTTAATTTCTTGCTTCGTCGGATGCACATTAATATCAATTCTTGCAGGATCAATTTCGATAAAAATTACATACAAAGGATAAGTGTCTTTTGGCAAGACATCCTCATATGCTCCCATCAATGCATGATTCAAATAACCACTTTTGATAAATCTTCGATTGACAAAAAAGAATTGTTCACCTCGAGTCTTTTTCGCAAATTCTGGTTTCCCAACAAACCCTTCTAAACGCAACGCGTCTGTTTCTTCTAAAACAGGTACTAATTTTTTATTGCTATTTTGCCCAAACATATTCACAATTCGCTGACGCAAATTACTTTCAGGCAAATGAAAAACTTCGGTACCATTATGATGAAGGGAGAAAAATATATCTGGATTAGCTAATGCCACTCTTTGAAATTCATCAATGATATGACGCATCTCCACAGTCGTCGTTTTTAGAAAATTACGACGTGCTGGAACATTGTAAAATAAATTTTTGATGGAAAGACTTGTCCCAGCATTGCATTGACAAGGTTCTTGAGATTTGATTTCCGACCCCTCTATAATTAATCGAACTCCGACATCTTCATTATGTTTTCGAGTTTTCATTTCCACTTGCGCAATTGCTGCAATCGAAGCCATTGCCTCACCTCGAAACCCCATCGTTTTTATAGCAAATAAATCTTTAGCTGCTCGAATCTTAGAAGTTGCATGTCGTTCAAAACTCATTCGGGCATCCGTTTCAGACATACCACAGCCATTATCAATTACTTGAATTAATGTCTTCCCAGCATCTTTAATTATTAATTTGATCTGAGTACTTCCCGCATCAATCGAATTCTCCATCAATTCTTTCACCACAGAGGCAGGTCGCTGAATCACCTCACCGGCGGCAATCTGATTTGCAATAGAATCGGGTAGGAGCTGAATTACATCAGCCATAGGTTGTTCTTACTTTTTTTGTTTTCTAAAAAAATTGGGATAATCCTATAATCATCCCATTATCTCTGGCAAATATACATTAATCATTATAAATAGCCCTACAACTAGCACTACAATAATCCCTAATAGCAACATATTAGACTTAAAAACTAACTGCTTCCGTAATCTTGGATTACTATTCCTTCCTCGGCGCAATTGAGATTTGATTCTCGCCTTTGCAGCTTCGGGACTATTGCCTTGTTGTCCTTTGGCTATTTCAATTCTTCGCTCCAAGTCTTCTTTCTTTGGATCGTAATGGCGAGGGGTATATTTAAATTTTTGGTGCTTAGGAACTCTGACTATTCTTGGTAGTTTCATAATATTATTTTTAGAAAAAGTAAGATACAATATTGAGTGAAATATTAGAAATGGTTTTTGTTAAAGATCTTTAAAAATACAGATGCAAACAAGGTGATTTTTGGTGGATAAGTACCTCAAAGCGAGAGTTTCAGATTTACAAATTTTCCAAATCATTCAAATATACTTCCGCTTGTTTCAAAATATCCGCTCGCTTCTCTCCGTCCATTTTATTCCACAGTCGATAAGCCATTCCAATCCTTGGATTTTTTTCTAATTTATCTCGATGTCGATCATAAAAATCCCAATACAAACTATTGAATGGACAAGCTCGCTCCCCTGTTTTTTCTTTTTTATTGTAAAAACAAGTTTTGCAATAATGACTCATTTTGTCCACGTAGTTGGCTGAACTCACATAAGGTTTTGTTCCGACAATTCCGCCGTCTGCAAATTGCGACATACCTCGTGTGTTTGTAATTTCAACCCACTCGATCGCGTCAATATAAATTCCCAAATACCATTCATCTAATTCGTCAGGAGAAATTCCAGCTAGTAAGGCAAAATTTCCAGTCACCATCAATCGCTGAATGTGATGTGCATAAGCATAATCCAAAGACTGCTGAACGGAATGTCGAACGCAATGCATTTTAGTTTTTCCAGTCCAAAAATAATTTGGAAGTTTATTGTTATGTTCTAAATAATTAAGCTCTGAGAACTCTGGCATTTTCGCCCAATAAACTCCTCGCATGTATTCTCGCCAACCAATAATTTGACGAACAAATCCTTCGATCTGTGCAATCGTAATTTGGTCTTGATTTTTTTTCCAATGTGCATTCGCCGCTTTGACCACTTCTAAAGGCGAGAGCATTTTAACATTCATGCTAAAAGAAATTCGAGAGTGATATAATGACCAATAATGTGGAGTCATCGCATCTTGGTAAGTACCAAAAAGTGGAAGACATTTTTTAATAAAGAAATCTAAAACTTGCAAAGATTCTTCTCGAGTAGTCGCCCAGATAAAATTAGTTGGATCAATATTCCCAATCGTTTTTACCTCTGCATCGATAATACGTTGATGAACCTCAGAAACATCTTTTTCAAAAACTAAAGGTTCGATTGGCACGTGATCCTTGGGTATTTTTTTTCGATTTTCTTTATCATAATTCCATTTGCCAGTCACAGGTTGATCACCATCCATCATTAAATCATATTTACGTCGCATGCTTCGATAAAACGATTCCATGAGGTATGTTTTTTTCCCTTCAAAAAAATCACGTAACTCCAAACGAGTGCTCATAAAATGCTCTGAATCAAAAACTTGGGAAGTAATTCCTATCGCTTTGCAAAAACTTTTCAGTTGTTCATCCAAGCGATACTCATCGGGCAATTGATACTCGAAATGTTCGATTTTATTTTCGTCGATGACAACTTTTAAATTTTCGACAAGGCTCTGTTTATTTTTTTTAGCATCTAATTCCCAATAAATGACTTGATGATTTTCTTCTCTTAATTGCTTCGCAAAATTTTCCATGCTTGCAAAAAATGCCACAACCTTTTGGATGTGATGATTCACGTAATCCGTTTCTTGCCGCATCTCAAAAAGGACGTAAATAATATTTTCATCTACTTTTTGGAACCATGAATGTTGTGCATTTAATTGATCTCCAAGAATTAATCGTAAAGTTTTTTTCATGTTTGATTTTTATTTCTTCGACAACGTTCGCTGCAATATTTCACTTCATCCCAAACCTTTGCCCACTTCTTTCGCCACTTGAATGGACGCTCACACACGACGCATATCTTTTCGGGTAAATGTTCTTTTTTCATGTCTGGTAAACAATAGTTCTCAAAGGTTGTTTTAAAAATTATAAAACTTATGAAGATGAAGATTTCAGAAAAATATAATTTGACTACTCGTGATGTTGATCGCATTGTTGAAATGGGTTGGGAAGATCGAACGACTTTTGACGCTATCGAAATACAGTTTGGTGTACCTGAAAAAGATGTGATTAAATTAATGCGAGAAGAGATGAAATTGAGCAGTTGGAAAATGTGGCGCAAACGAGTGCAAGGTCGCTCAACAAAACATTTGAAAAAAAGAACTTTTGCTGAAGGTCGGCATAAATGTTCTCGACAAAGAGCTATCTCAAATAATAAAATTTCGAAAAGATAAATGATTAGGATCTGATATTTTAATATCCCCAATACTCAACTCCCAAAATCTCCAATCAAGTTTTCCTAACCTTTCTCGAAGGAATCACATGCTTATATAAAATTCGTTTTGCCTCTTTCACTACACTTGGGTGATCTCGATGTGCCCAGATTTTATCCCTCGCATTTTTTGAAGTTTCTTTTAAATCCACAATTGGTTTCGGGTAATCTTTCCCCAATTCAACATGATAAAATTGTTGTTCCAGTAATGTCATTTTCCAAGGTTCATGAATAAATTCTACTGGAATATTTTCCAACTCAGGAATCCATTTTTTGATAAAAACTCCATTCGGATCATGGTCTTGCGATTGCTTTATCGGGTTGTACATCCGAATGGTATTTAAGCCCGTGACACCTGCTTGCATTTGAAATTGTGGATAATGAATTCCAGGTTCAAAATCTAAAAAAAGTTGCGCCAACCAATTCGAACCTTCCTTCCAATGTTGCCATAAGTTTTGTGTCAAAAATGAAACTAGCATCGCTCGCATTCTAAAGTTTATGTAACCAGTTGCAGTCAAACATCGCATGCACGCATCGATTAAAGGATAACCAGTTTTTCCATTTTTCCATGCTTCAAAGTGTGTTTGATTTTCATTTCGTTGGAGCAAATTATAACCTCGATTTAAGTTTTCAAATTCCATCCGATCTTCCATTTCAAACTTTTGAATGAAGTGGCAATGCCAATGTAATCGTGAAGTAAAATTGGTGAAATTTCGTTTATAAGATTTACTCTCCTTCGCTTTTTTTTGCGACTGATAAACTTGTCGAAGACTTAGATTCCCCCAAGTGATGTAGGGTGAAAGACGACTACAACCTCTTCGACTTTCAAGTGGTTTTGAAATGTGGCGACTGTAATTATGTATTCGATTTTCAAAAAACCCATTCAAATATCGAAGGCCAATGGAAGTACCTCCTTTTTGAAAATCAGGATGTGATTGAGTAAATTCTTCTGGTATCTTTTTCCCAAAAAAACTAGCAGAGAGATTTTCAAAAAGGATAGAATTTAAATTTTGTAAATCAGGCTTTTCCAAAGGAGCATTCATGAATCTTTTCCATAAGTCATTCCACGTCAATCTATTTTGCAATCCTCGAACGACTGCATTTGTCTGTGACTCGATCCATTCTATTTTATTTTTTTTGCAAAAAACTTGAACAGTTTTGTCTCGGTCATAAGTAACTCTAATTCCAGTTTCCTCGTGCGAAAATATTTTTTTTATGGAAAATTGAGATCGGATTTTTTCGAAAACATTCAATACTTCATCGTGGAAAATAAATACCTGAGCATTGTATTTTTTAAAATAAAAATTCAAATCAATCAAAGATTCCCACACAAACCTCCAATGCCTTAAATCATGTTGAGGCGCAGCAATCACGGAAGGCTCAAACACATAAATCAATGCAATTGGATCGCCCGTTTCAATCGCTAATTTAAGCGGTTGATGATCGGTGAGACGCAAATCTCTTTTGAACCAAACTAGATTTATGGATTGCATGGAAGTAGAACCAACTTGAAATGTGAATTGTTTTAAGTTCGTTTTTATTCCTAAAAATAACGCTCTGGATTCTTTGCCATTTCTTCTATTTTTTGAAAATATTCCCCCACATGTCTCCCATCTACTACCGCATGATGTACTTGGACGGAAAGTGGCATTTGTATTTTTCCATTCATTTCAAAAAACTTTCCCCAAACAATCCGAGGAACAGAGTCAGATGGATGATGCCGCATCGCATGTTCGAAACTAGTAAAACTCACCCATGGAATTGAGGATAAAAAAAGAAAATCATCTCGCCCAATTTCATCTTCGAAAACAGGTTCCATTTTCATTTTCTCACTTTTTTCAAAAGCTTTTTGAATGAATTTTTTCGCATCTTTTTCATAATCAACGGTACAAAAACTAAACACATCTGCTACTTCTGTGAATACCGTAAATGAAGGTTGAACTGTTTCATGTTCGACAATTTTTCCTTCTCTAATCCTCCATTTAAATTCTGGAATTTCATTCGCAGTTCTCGAAACTAAATAAACAATACTTGCCGTGAGCGGTAATTTATTTTTTTTCAAAAAAGGTAAAAAGTGAGTGATATCCACATTTGCAGTTATGTTAAAATGTGGATGATTCATGTTATTAAAAAACTCAAAATGTTTTTGTCGATGTGGATTTTCGAAAATAACTTCTCGCATTTTTTTTTGTAAAAATAACAATTCTCATGTGGTGGTCTGCTTTAGCTGACCTAAAATATGGAGCGGAGCGACAATTTTACATTTACAAAAAGCTTAGATCTTTTTTATTTAGGAAAAATCGCTTTGCTCTTTTTTCAGATCAACTAAAGCAGACCAACACGTGTTATTTCCAAAAATAACTAAATGAGTAAACGTATATTTTATCTTTTGAAAAACAAAAGTTAGGATTCTTATGTTTTACGTTTTTAGCAAAAAAATTCTAAACTTTTCTGACTATTTTTGCAGGCTCAAATTTTAACAATTCGATACATTTCGTCTCCACATAGATATGGCAAAAAGAACAACTACTAAAGCAAAAAGTAACGGCACAAAATCAGTCAATGATTATATTGATGTGATCGGAGCTCGGGTGCATAATCTCAAAAACATTGATGTTCAAATTCCTCGAAATCAATTTGTGGTGATTACTGGAATTAGTGGAAGTGGAAAATCTTCTTTGGCATTCGATACTATTTATGCGGAAGGACAACGTCGATACATGGAAACATTTTCGGCCTATGCTCGACAGTTTATTGGAGAAATGGAACGGCCTGATGTGGAGAAAATTACGGGCTTGAGTCCTGTAATTTCTATTGAGCAAAAAACAGTTGGTCGAAACCCAAGATCGACAGTTGGAACGATTACAGAAGTTTACGATTTTCTGCGATTATTATTTGCAAGAGTGGGGGAAGCATACTCGCACGTGACAGGAAAGAAGATGGTGAAATATACCGAAGAGCAAATGATGGAAAATATTTTTAAAACTTTTGGAGGGAAAAAAACGCTCTTGCTCGCACCTTTAGTTCGAGGTCGAAAAGGGCATTATCGAGAGTTGTTTGACCATGTGCGAAAGCAAGGATATACCAAAGTTAGAGTTGATGGAGAGGTGCAAGATTTAGTTCCAAAAATGCAAGTAGATCGATATAAAGTTCATGATATTGAGTTGGTCATTGATCGATTAAATATGACAAAAGATCGCAAAGAACGATTCGCCACATCATTGCAAACTGCATTAAAAATGGGGAATGGTTTAGTCTTCTTGGCGGAGCAAGGACAGAAGGAAGTTTTCCCTTACAGTAAACATTTAATGGATGCGGAGACTGGACTTTCATATGAAGAACCTTCGCCAAATGCTTTCTCTTTTAACTCACCTTACGGAGCTTGTCAAAATTGCAAAGGACTCGGTGAAGTGATGAAAGTGGATTTGAAAAAAGTAATTCCAGATGATTCAAAATCAATTAATGATGCTGGAATTGTTCCCTTTGGTGAAGTGCGAGATAATTGGACTTTTAAGCAATTAAAATCTATCGCTAAAAAATATAAATTCACTTTTTCTACTCCTATCAAAGACATTCCTGCAAAAGCATTAGACATCATATTGAATGGAGGTGACGAGAGTTTTGAAATTAAGAAAAATTTCAAACATGACTTCGTTTATAATCTAGCTTATGAAGGTTTGAACAAAATGTTGGTTCGATGGTACAAAGATTCCTCTTCCGAAAAAATCAGACGATGGACCGAGGATTTTATGGTCATTGATAAATGTCCAACTTGTAATGGTCAACGATTAAAAATTGAGTCTCTACACTTTAAATTGGATGGAAAAAATATCAGCGATTTGGCGGTGATGGATTTTACTGATTTGATGGATTGGGTAGAAAATTTAGAGGGAAGTTTAACCGAACGTCAAAAGGCAATTGGGCATGAAGTAATTAAAGAAATCAAATTGCGAATTGGGTTTTTGCTTCATGTTGGTTTGGATTATTTAAACTTGGATCGACCTGCGAGAACATTGTCAGGTGGGGAGGCGCAACGAATTAGATTAGCGACTCAGATTGGTTCGCAGTTGACTGGCGTGACTTATATTTTGGATGAGCCAAGTATTGGCTTGCATCAGCGAGATAATCGAAGATTGATTGAAGCATTGCGAGAACTATCAGATATTGGAAATACCGTTTTGGTCGTCGAGCATGATAAAGATATTATGTTGGCTGCTGATTTTTTGATTGACTTGGGACCAGGTGCAGGGAAGCATGGAGGTGAATTGGTTGGGGCAGGAGTACCTGAGACTTTTTTGAAAAAAGAGACTTTGACTTCTCTTTACTTGCGAGACAAAAAGAAAATTGAGGTTCCTAAAAAACGTCGAAAAGGTAGTGGCAACTTTTTGGAATTGAAAGGTGCGAATGGAAATAATTTAAAAAATGTAAACATCAAAATTCCGTTAGGTACTTTTTGCTGTGTGACTGGAGTTTCGGGAAGTGGAAAATCTACGTTGATCAACGAAACGCTCTATCCGATTTTGCGTCAGCATTTTTACAAAAGTATCAAACGGCCGATGGAATATAAGTCAATCACAGGCCTGGAGCACGTGGACAAAGTGATTGAAATTGACCAGTCTCCAATCGGTCGAACACCTCGATCAAATCCAGCTACTTACACTAAAATGTTTGATGAAATTCGAAAGATCTATTCGAGTTTACCAGAGGCGAAAATTCGGGGTTACAAACCTGGTCGTTTTTCATTTAATGTAAAAGGTGGTCGTTGTGAAGAATGCCAAGGAGCAGGAAGGCGATCGATCGAAATGAATTTCCTTCCAGACGTACAAGTTGATTGTGAACGATGTCAAGGTCGAAGGTATAATCGAGAGACTTTAGAAATTTTGTACAAAGGAAAGTCCATCAGCGATGTGCTGAATATGACTGTGGAAGAAGCAGTTGATTTTTTCGAAATGATTCCAAAAATTCATCGAAAAACGAAAACACTAAAAGATGTTGGTTTAGGTTATATCACTTTGGGACAGCAAGCAACAACACTTTCAGGTGGAGAAGCTCAACGAGTAAAACTGTCAGAAGAATTATCAAAAAGAGATACTGGAAATACCATTTATATCTTGGATGAACCGACGACAGGTTTGCACTTTGATGATATTCGACAATTGTTAAATGTGTTGAATAAATTAGTGGAAAAAGGAAATACCATTGTAGTCATTGAGCACAATTTAGATGTAGTAAAAGTGGCTGATTATATTATTGATATGGGACCAGAAGGAGGAAATAGAGGTGGAGAAGTAGTCGCTCAAGGTACTCCTGAAAAGGTGGCAAAGGCAAAGAAAAGTCACACAGGGCATTTTCTAAAGATGGAACTGTAACTCAAATCTTCAACAAAAAATTAAAATCCGATTAAACCTAAAGGTTCAATCGGATTTTTTGTTAAAAATACTTCCAGGTTACCCAACAAATACAACAACACCCCACGTTTATATATTTTTCGAGCGAATTTTGTCTCATAAGTCAAAAAAAGGTTTTTACTTTGTTTCTAGTTTTAAATTTCCTTATTTTTAGGAAAGTAACCAAAACTCTAAACTTTCAACCTACGTAACCATGAAGAAGCTGATAAATAAGGGAATGCAATTCTTTTTCCAGCAACGCTACAAGCGTATTCTTCATTTCATGGAGCACCCTCATGAAGTGCAATCTGCTGTACTCAAAGAGCTCATACAATCGACCAAACACACCGAATGGGGAAGAAATCACGACTTTCAATCTGTCAAAACTCAAGCTGATTTTGCTGAAAGAGTGCCGATTCAAGATTATGAATCTTTAAAACCATACATCGAAAGAATGATGTTGGGTGAATCTGATGTGTTGTGGAGTGGAAAAGTTAAATGGTTCGCCAAATCTTCTGGAACAACTAGCGATAAGAGTAAATTCATTCCAGTTTCAAAAACAAATTTGAAGAAATGTCATATTCGTGGGACATGGGATACTATGAATTTATTTTACCATAATCGCCCTGACGCTCGCCAATTTGAATGTAAAAGTTTATTGATGGGCGGTAGTTTGGATAGTTTCGATGCTCACCCTGATACTTTAGTGGGAGATGTTTCTGCAATTATGATGGAAAATATGCCTTACATTGGACGTCCCTTTTTCACCCCAGATATTGAAACTGCAACGATGCGAAAGTTTGATGAGAAACTTGAACGCATGGCTCAAATTACGAGCAAAGAAAAAGACATGGTGATGATCGGTGGAGTGCCAACTTGGACTATGGTATTCTTAGATCGAATATTAGAATTAACGGGTAAGAAAAACATGTCGGAAGTGTGGCCAGACTTGGAAGTTTATATCCATGGAGGAGTGAGTTTTGAACCTTATCGAGAACAGTTCCATAAATATTTCCCGAATGGAGGTGTTCAATACATGGAAATTTATAATGCAACAGAAGGTTATTTTGCGATTCAAAATGATTTGAATTCGAGAGATATGCTACTCTTACTTGATAATGGAATTTACTATGAATTTTTGCCTGCTGAAGAGTGGGATAAAGATAATCCAAAAGCAATTCCACTTTCAGAAGTTGAAGAGGGAAAAAACTATGCGATGGTCATCAGCACCAATGCAGGATTGTGGAGATATGTTCCTGGCGATACAGTAATGTTTACGTCAACTTCACCTTACAAAATTAAAATTACTGGTCGAACCAAACAATTCGTCAATGCATTTGGAGAAGAGGTCATGGTATCAAACACTGATAAGGCATTAGCCCAAACTTGTCATTCGACAGGTGCTGTTGTACTTGAATATACCGTTGCTCCAATCTTTTTAGCGAAACAAGGAAAAGGTGGTCATGAGTGGTTAATTGAATTTGAAAAAACGCCTGCTGATCTTAAAAATTTCAATAAATTATTAGATGAAAATTTGCAAAAAATCAACTCTGATTATGAAGCAAAAAGATATAAAGGTATGGCTCTCAAACAATTAAAGATGAGACCAATGCCAAAAGGAACTTTTCACAAATGGTTAAAATCGAAAGGTAAATTTGGAGGTCAACACAAAGTACCTCGATTAGCTAATCATCGAAAATATGTAGATGAGATTTTAGACTTTTCTGGTGGAGTAGCGCAGTAAAATATTAATCATTCACAAGGGAATTCAAAGTAACCTTGTGAGTAGCCCATAAAAGAAGGATCATTCAATACAAATTTGAATGATCCTTTTTAATTTATTTTTAAAAAAAATCAATTTTGCGAAGCGCTATCCATGAAGTTCAAAAGATCTGGATAAGAAGCAGATTGTGACTTTGACTCAGAATCACTCAATCGAATTCCATTGATATATGGAATTACCACAGCTGTAGTAATTCCTTGACGCTGAAGTTCTTTTCGAAGATAATTAGCCGATTCAAATGTTTGATACAACCCTATCGTGTATTGATAAAAATTGGAATCAGCTCTACTCTCAACCATCGCGTCAGGATAATCTACAATCATTCGACTATTGTAATTTTGTTTGATTTCAGCTACTTGGACTTTGTAAGAAAGTCCTTTGATTGCCTTAGCATAATACACTCCTTTTGAAGCAATCATTCCTTTTTCAACCTTTGGTTGTTTCATTATAAAATTGAGCGGAACTCGTTGAATATCAAACATTTTAAAATCAATTCTTCGATTCAATCTCTGTCCTAACAAATTAGGTGTATCTCCGAAAACATTTTTAGCAATCGGAAAATTTGAACCACATCCTTTCAATATAATATTTGAAGGATCTACTCCGCTTTCAACCAAATAATCTGCTATTTGTTCTGTCCTCTTTATCGAAAAAAACAAAGAAAATTGTTCCTGATCTTGATTATCAGAATTTCCTGTAAGCTCAATTTTTAGCTGAGGATACTCTTCCATCAAACGAATAATTTTATTCAATTGAGCAATGTTATTCACATTCAATAAGTCATCATCTGATTCATAATAAATGGGTTCCACTTCAAAATCTCCTATTTCTCCTTTAAATGCATATCCATTATTATTCATATAAGTTCCATCGGGTTCAAGATCCAAATTTTTAAAAGCTAAGGTGTGAAAACCAGCAGGAGTTGATGAAACTAACTGCTCTAAATTTTGAGTTTTAAAATAGGCAACATACAGATCTTTCCCTCCAAATCCACCTACTCTTGCCGAAGTAAAATATCCTAGCGCACCATCTCGATTCAAGCGGAAATGGATGTCATCTTTTGGAGAATTGATAGGTAAACCTAAATTTTGCGGTTTTTTCCATTCCTTTTTAAAATCATTAAAAACTGCTTTGTAAATATCAAATCCTCCTATACCTTCTATATTATTTGAACTAAAGTATAATGTTCGTCCATCCTCTGCTAGAAATGGTGTTGTCTCATCATAAGCCGAATTTATATTGCTTCCTAAATTGAGAGGAGCACACCATTTCCCATTCGATTTTTGAGAAATATACAAATCACTTCCTCCAAATCCGCCTTCAATTCTACTGGAAAAAATAAGTGTTGAATCATTAAAAAAATACGGGGCAGCATCACCTCTTTCTGCTACAACTGAACTCTGAAATATTGGTGGGTATAATGGTTTATCTTCAATCGGTTTAAAAGAATCTATTAAAATTTGTCCACTATAAAAATCAAACCCTTTAAACAAAAGCATTGCAGATCCATCTTCATTAAAATCTAAAATAACATCATTTTGAGGACTGTTCAATAAATTGTTCATACGCTTTGGATTTGTCCATGCACCATTTTGAATAATGATGGAAAAAATATCGCTTGAATATCTCCCTTTCAAATCATCTAGCTTTCCTTCTTTATCACGAAGACCGCCTAAGTTACCTGCGCGAGAAGACGAAAAATATAATTTATCTGGATTGTTTGGGCTTTGAACTGTAGCAAATTCATCAAATCGAGTATTGACATTTTCACCTAAGTTCTCAACTACAGCTAATTCCTTTTGGTATTTTATTTTTAAGCCTTGTGCACATCTTTTTATTTCATCTTTTACAGCTAATCGATTAGGATCATTTGACGGACTATGTTTTAAAAATGATTTATAGCTTTTAATCGCTTTTTTAAATTCTTGTTTAGAATGATATGCACAGGCTATATAAAAATATGCTATTGCTTTCGGTTTCTTTTTATTGTGCACCAATGGGGTCAAATAGTCAATAGTCTTATCCATCTCATTATTGAAAAAATAACAAATCCCCAAACGAAGTTTTACCTCTTTATCTTTCTTTTTGATTTTATCATATTTCTTATACAATTGAAGTGCTTCAAAATATTTGTCATTTTTGAAGTAAAGATTGGCTTTATCTTTTAACTTTTTTCCAGAAAATTGTCCAGTCCCCGCAAGGCAAAAAGAAGAGATGAAAAGTGTGGTGAGAATAAGTTTAATTATGTTCATAATTCACAGTTTTGAGATTTGCCTGGGTGCAATAGGCTAGTGTTGTAAAAACTATTTGAATTATCGTTTAACGGTTTTGAAAAATTTTTGTGTCTTTTTTTTAGTAAAAAAATAAAAAAAGAGATACATCTTAAACGAAGCATCTCTTTTTATTATTTTAAATCGTTCTTTCAGCATCGAAGGCTTCCAAATATTTTCCTACTTGACTCAAAAATGAACCTCCGAGGAAACCATCTACGATTCGATGATCGTATGATAAAGATAAAAACATCATGTGGCGAATCGCAATCACATCTCCATATTCAGTTTCAACTACCGCTGGTTTTTTTCGAATTGCTCCGACAGCCATGATCGCTACTTGAGGTTGATTAATGATTGGTGTTCCCATCACATTTCCAAAAGTTCCTACATTTGTCAACGTGAAAGTTCCATCTTGGATATCCTCTGGTTTTAGTTTATTAGCTCTTGCCCGACTAGCCAAATCATTAACTGATTTTGTCAAACCTAATAAATTCAAATGATTCGCATTTTTGATAACTGGAACAATCAAATTGCCTGAAGGAAGAGCCGCAGCCATTCCGATATTGATATTTTTCTTAACGATGATTTTTGTCCCATCCAAAGAAACATTAATCATTGGAAAATCGCCAATTGCTTTGGTAACTGCTTCAATAAAAATTGGAGTGAAGGTAATCTTCTCTCCATGCGTTTTTTGGAAATCTACTTTAATTTTATTTCTCCAATTTACAAGGTTAGTAACGTCAACTTCCACGAATGAGGTAACGTGTGGTGAAGTGTGTTTTGACATCACCATGTGCTCTGCGATTAATTTTCGCATTCTATCCATTTCCACAATTTCAGTTCCGCCATTAAAACTAATTTGCGGTTGTGTTGAAGTTTTTGGAGCAGCAGGTGTTGAAGCAGGTGTTGCGACTTTTGCAGCAGGTGTCGTAAAAGTACTCGTCGAACGATTAGAAAGATAATTCATCATATCTTTTTTAGTCACTCTTCCATTTGCTCCACTTCCAGGAACAGTATCTAATTCAGTAATACTAATATTTTCTTGTTTTGCAATATTTTTCACTAATGGAGAATAAAAACGATCACTCGTTGCTACTCCACTAATAGCTACTGCTGGAGTAGCAGTTGCCGCAGCAGGTACTGAAACTGGCGCCGGAGTCGGTTCTTTTTGTCCATTTTCTTGGCCATTAGCAGCAGGTGCTTTATCTACACTCGGAGCTGGAGTGGAACTTACTTCTTCACCTTCAGTAGCGATGATTGCAATTACTTTTTCAATCTCAACAACATCATCAACTTGAAAAAATATTTCTTTAATCACTCCTTTTACTGGCGAAGGTACTTCTGAATCCACTTTGTCAGTTGCAATTTCGAGAATGGTTTCATCTACATCGACTGCATCGCCAACGTTTTTTACCCATTTCAAAATGGTTGCTTCCATTATACTTTCACCCATTTTGGGCATAATTAATTCTACTTGAGCCATAAATTTATCTTTAGGTTAAATGGTTTGGTTAGGTCATAAAATTTTCCACCACAAAATTACAGGAATTATCGTTCTAATAAAAATTTTCGAATCACATTCAACGCAACAGTTGAAGTGTATTCTATATTTTTCATACGATCTTTCCAAAGATTTAGTTGATACGTCTTTGTATTTTTTTTATCTCCGATGGCTATCCAAATTGTTCCGACTGGTTTTTCAGGTGTTCCTCCATCTGGTCCTGCTATCCCTGAAATAGCGATTGCGATATCAGTTTTCAATAAATCCAGAGTTCCTTGAACCATTTCTTTGACTGTTTCTTCGCTGACAGCTCCATGTTTTTTGAGTGTGGAAGGTTTGACATTGAGTTGGTTCATTTTCATTTCATTGGAATAGGAGATGATGCTTCCCTCAAAATATTTTGACGAACCAGGAACAGATGTAATTTTGTGTGCTAAAAAACCTCCGGTACAACTTTCTGCCGTAGCTATAGTTTTTCCTTTTTCATTCAACATTCGACCTATTACTTCCTCTAATTTCTCTTTTTCAAAACCATAGATAAATTCGGAAATTAATGGTTTGAGTTCTTCCACTTTTTGATCTAATAAAGTATTTAGTTCTTTTTCATTATCTCCAATTCCAGTCATTCGCAATCGAACTTGACCTGTTCCTGGGAGATATGCCATTTTTATATTTTTAGGTAAAGCTTCGAGAAAAGGATCTATTCGATCTGCAATTCTACTTTCTCCTTCTCCAACAGTTAAAATAGTTCGATGCGCAATTGGTTTCCCAGGAAATTGACTTTTCAATTTTGGTAAAACTTCTGCCTCCATCAAATACTTCATTTCATACGGAACACCTGGCATCGAAACCAAAACTTTCCCTTCATGCTCAAACCACATTCCTGGAGCAGTTCCCATTTTGTTCATCAATATATCAGCATTAGCAGGCATGTACGATTGTTCATGATGAGCTTCCGTTATACTTTTTCCAAACTTTTTAAATAAACGTTGAATTCTATTATAGGTTGATTCACTAAATCGCATCTCTACTCCAAAATAATCAGCCAAAGCTTTTTTAGTAATATCATCTTTCGTCGGGCCTAAACCTCCTGTGAGCAAAATAATATCTGCTTCCGAAAATGCTAAATCTACTGCTTCAGTTATATCTTTATGAGTATCACTTACTGTAACGATTTTACCAATTTGGATGCCTTGCATATTTAATTGTTGCCCCATCCAAGCGGAATTGGTATCGACGATTTGTCCGATTAAGATTTCATCACCAATAGTTATTATGTGTGCTGTCATTGCTTTTTTTTTATTGAATTTCGAATACCCAATTAATCCACTTCTTCATAATCAATAAATTCTCCTTCATCCTCATCATTTTCCTTAATTTTTGAGTTCTCTTTCTGATTTGCAGAACCCAACTGGGATTTCCACGTATTATATCTATACACCATATATATCAAGCCAAAAAGAATTAAATATTTCATTTCTAATTTTTTTTGCAAAAATACACTTCATTCTGTTAAAAATGCTATTGTTTTAACCAATGTTACACATATAAACGTTAGCAATATTTTATTACTTTTGCAGTTCTTTTGAAAAAGCTCTTTTTTATTTAAAAAAATTTTACTGGCAGCTTAAGCTACCAGCTACATTTTAATTATTCAGCTAATGAATTCATCATTTAAAAAGTTAGTCAATATTGCCGGTTGGACGGTTTTTGGAATTGCGACCATCGTATATTTCTTTTCAGTTGAACGGACAGGAAGTTTGTGGGATTGTGGAGAGTTTATCACCGGAGCACACAAACTTCAAGTAGTACATCCTCCTGGTGCAGCTTTATTCTTATTAGTTGGACGAATGTTTGCCATGGTCGGAAGTGTTTTTTCAAGTGATCCAGCAAATATTGCTTTTGCAGTAAATATGCTTTCTGGAGTTTGTAGTGCATTCGCCGCAATGTTTATTTGTTGGGTAACGATTATGTTAGGACAGATGGCAATTGTTGAAAAAGATGAAGAACCTACTTCAGGACAAGAGATTGCTTTATTAGGTTCAGGTGTGATTGCAGGTTTAGCGACGGCATTTTCTACTTCGATTTGGTTCTCAGCTGTTGAGGGTGAGGTTTATGCGATGTCAACATTTTTCACCGCATTAACACTTTGGGCCGTTATCAAATGGTATAATTTGCCAGACAAACCAGATTCAGATCGTTGGTTAGTTTTTGCTATTTATGCAGCAGGACTTTCGATTGGAGTCCACCTTTTGAGTATTTTAACTTTCCCTGCGCTAGCGCTTTTTTATTATTTTAAAAAATATGAAAATCACACCTTGATGGGAATGGCAGGTGCTTCTGCGATTGGAGTTGTGATGATTGTAGCTTTGCAAACTTTAATTATTACTGGAATTCCTCACCTATGGACTGCTTTTGAATTGATGACTGTTAATTCATTTGGATTACCATTTCACTCAGGAGTTGTTCCTACTGTTTTGTTGGTTGGATCTTTATTAGCTCTTCCATTACTTTATCTTCATGGAAAAATAAAATCACTAACGCCTATTTATGTTGCATTAGGAGTTTTAGCATTAACTGTTTTCTATTATTTGAGTTATGGAGGTGGGCCTGGTTCAAGCATGACTTTAAGTGGTTTTACAAAATTAGCTGTCCTAGTTGGAGCATTGTTTTTTGGTGCAACTTATGCGCTTGATAAATATCGATATTTAGCTCAGTTAGTTTTAGTGAGTATGACTCTGGTAGTTATTTCATTTTCTACCGTTGGAGTTATCGTTATTCGAGCAAATGCGAATACACCAATTAATATGAATGCGCCAAGTGATCCAATGCGATTATTGCCTTACCTAAATCGGGAGCAATATGGAGAACGATCATTATTCAATGGTCCTAACTTTGATGTTCCTCGAGAAGGAATTACAACAGAAGTTGAAAACAGATACGGCCGTGTAGCAGGAAAAGATAAATACGTTATCACAGATCGAAAAATTACTCAAAAAATAAAATCAAGATATAAAACAATTTTCCCTCGGATGCAAGATGGCTCACAAAGTCGTCCTCAATTATATCGAATTTGGATGGATACTTGGGGAGCAAAAGGTTCGCCTAGTGTCATGGATAATATTCAATTTACCATGAGGTATCAGATAGGTTGGATGAATTGGCGATACTTTATGTGGAACTTTGGAGGAAGACAAAATGGCGATCAAGGATTTTATTCTTGGGATGCTACCGATGGAAATTGGCAATCAGGAATCAGCTTTTTAGATAGTTCGAGACTTTATAATCAAGCTGAAGAACCTTCAAGGTTAGCTAATAATAAAGCGAGAAATAAATATTATATGCTTCCTTTCCTTTTTGGATTGATCGGTTTATTTTTCCATTTCTCCAAAGATAAAAACGGGGCAATGGGACTCTTTGCTTTATTTATCATTACAGGAATTGGATTAATTATTTACTCCAATCAGCCTCCGAATGAACCTCGGGAAAGGGATTACGTTTTGGTCGGTTCCTTCTTCACCTATTGTATTTGGATAGGAATGGGCGCACTTGCGTTGTTTGAAATATTGAGAAATAATGCAAATCTCGCAGGCAAAATTGCAGCTCCGATTGCAGTAGGGCTAGTGATGCTTGCCCCACTTTTGATGGGTTTCCAAAACTTTGACGATCACTCTCGAAAAGATCATTCAGGAGCTAGAGATTATGCAAGTAACTTCCTAGAATCTTGCGAACCAAACGCAATCATTTTCACCTATGGGGATAATGATACTTATCCGCTTTGGTATGCTCAAGAAGTAGAGAATATTCGAACAGATGTTCGGGTAGTCAACTTGAGTTTGATTGCTGTTGATTGGTACATCGATCAGTTGAGAAGAAAAGTCAACAAATCAGATGCTATCAAGATGAGTATTCCGATGAGTCAATTAAGAGGTTTTAAACGAAATCAATTGATTGTCCCTCAAGATCCAACTAGACGAGAATATAAGATGCCTTTGTCAAGTGTTCTCAAAATTGCAGGAGAAGATAATCCTGGTCCTACAGGAGGTCAACTTGAAAGTTACTGGGCAACTAGTAAATTGAGTATCCCCGTGGATAAAT
This sequence comes from uncultured Saprospiraceae bacterium, assembly GCA_905480595.1. Classification (GTDB taxonomy): domain Bacteria; phylum Bacteroidota; class Bacteroidia; order Chitinophagales; family Saprospiraceae; genus CAJQQY01. The sequence continues at coordinate 36,859 of CAJQQY010000097.1, forward strand.
CAAAAGCAAGAGACATGGTTAACCCGGAAGATTATGACAAAATTGTCGATGAAATCGTATTTGATATTGACGATATCAATCGTGATGATAATGAAAAAGCACTTGCTCAAGGAAAAGCTCCTCGTAATAATAATCAATTATTAAAAGGTGACGTTGCTGTTTTGGATATCATTTCTTCTAACTTCCAAAATCGCCCGATTTACTTTGCGGTAACTTGTCGACCTCAGTCCATGATGGGACTAGATGACTATTTCCAACTAGAAGGTTTGGGATTAAAGTTAGTTCCTTTGAAAAATAGAGACCGACAATATGGTTTCTTAGGTATGATGGGGAAAGGAAAAATCGATGCCGATAAAACTTTAGAAATTATGTCTACCAAATTCCGATGGGGAGGATTTGACAAACACGATACTTTCATTGATCGAAGTTTTGGACCAGCTATTCAATCTCAAAAAGCAGGAATGGTTAGAGCTGCACAAACTTTCCTTGATCGAGGAGATAAAGCTAAAGCAGTTGAAATGGCTGACTTATTTTTCAAAGCATTTCCATTTATGAATTTCAGATACGAGTTCCAATCTCTTCAAATGTTAGACATTTATGTGGAATCTGATGCTTATGATAAAGCAAAACCGCAAATCGAATTGATGGCTCAAGAGACAGAGGAATATCTTAATTTCTTCCAATCTATTGACCAAGAAACTCGAACAAGCCGATATGGTTTTGGTCGAGAAAATCAATTCTACAATGGTTTCCGTCAAGGTAATCGAATCTCTCCAGGAGCAAAAGATGAATTGATGAGGTTAGTTCAAAAAGGAGAAGGAACAGATTCAGAATTTTACAAACAGTTAGAATCGAAATTTAAACCTTTTGACTTAGACCCTCTTAAGAATTAATTTTTTTTAGAAAAAAATACAAAGAAGCGGTACTTTTGCAAAAAAGTACCGCTTTCTTTTTTTTACTTATTTATAAAATCTATTTTCAAAAAATAAAAAATGAATATCAAAAAAATTGCTATCGGTTGCGACCACGGAGGATTCGCCTATAAAGATGCTATCATCGAATTATTAGTCAATCAAGATATTGAAGTTTTTGATTTTGGAACTGATTCAGATGCTTCGGTGGATTACCCTGATTTCATTCATCCTGTTGCTGAAAATGTAGAAAACGAAAACACCGATTTAGGAATCATTCTTTGCGGAAGTGGAAATGGTGCGGCTATGTCTGCCAACAAACATCAAGGTATTCGAGCAGCTTTATGTTGGACAGAAGAATTAGCAGCTCTTGCTCGTCAACATAATAATGCCAATATCATTTCTATTCCTGCTAGATTTGTTAGCAAAGAGTTAGCTTTAGAAATGGTAAAAACTTTTATTTCAACTGATTTTGAAGGAGGAAGGCATGAGAGGAGAGTTGAAAAAATTAGTTGTATTTAATTTTAATGATGAACGATTAATGTCTATTGTTGTTATCATTCTGTTCTATTCTTCTCTCATCATTTATAGTTCATCATTCCTTAATATATGAATAATAATAAAATAGATTATTTATTGCTGGGTCGGGTTTTAGCCTTGGCCAAACCTTACAAAAAAGTATTCATCCTCGCAGGAGTCTTGACTGTAATCTTGGCTCCATTAGCAATCCTCCGCCCCTACATTATTAAAATAATGGTAGATGATTATATTTTCAAATTTGACATCCCGGGTTTAACAAATATGGCGATGCTTTTAGGAGTGATCTTAATGATCGATGTGGCATTGAGATATGTTTTTATTTATTCTACCAGTTGGTTAGGACAATCGGTGATTAAAGATCTGCGAGTTCGGATGTTCAATCATATTTCAAGTTTGCGATTATCTTATTTTGATACGACTCCAATTGGGACTTCGACTACTCGAACGATCAATGATATAGAAACGATCAATACTGTTTTTTCCCAAGGAGCCATAACTATCATTGCAGATTTATTTACAGTCTTTGCAGTTTTGGCAATTATGTTGATTACTAGTTGGAAATTGACTTTGGTTTGTTTGACTACCCTTCCATTTTTGATGATTGCAACTTATATTTTTAAAGAAAAAGTAAAAGTTTCCTATCAAAAAGTTAGAGCGCAAATCACAAAGATGAATGCATTTTTGCAAGAGCGAATTTCAGGAATGCGTATCGTTCAAATTTTTAATGCAGAAGAAAAAGAGCTAGCAAAATTCAATCATATTAATAGAAAATATACTCAAGCTAACCTCGATGCCATTTTATATTATGCCGTATTTTTTCCAGTTGTAGAAATTATTTCTGCGGCTGCACTTGGATTATTAGTTTGGTGGGGAGCACGTGGAGTAATTGGAGGAGAAGTGACGACGGGGACATTTATCGCATTTCCGATTTATTTGAGCATGTTGTTTAGACCGATTCGAATGTTAGCTGATCGATTCAATACTTTGCAAATGGGTTTGGTTGCTGCGGAACGTGTTTTTAATTTGTTAGATAAAAATGACATCATCGAAAACAACGGAACTGTCAAAAAAGACTCGATAAGAGGTGATGTTGAGTTTAAGAATGTCAATTTTGCCTACAACAATATTGACTATGTTTTAAAAGATTTAAACTTCAAAATCAATGCTGGCGAAACCTTGGCAATTTGTGGAAGTACTGGTTCTGGAAAAACAACCATCATTAATATCCTCAACCGTTTTTATGATATTCAAAAAGGAAATATTCTAATCGATGGTGTTGATATTAAAGATTATGAATTATTTGATTTTAGAAAAAAGATAGCAATTGTACTTCAAGATGTTTTTCTTTTTTCAGGTAGTGTGATGGAAAATATCACCTTGCGAGATGATCGGTTTTCAGAGGAAGAAGTGATTGAAGCAGCAAAATTAATCGGAGCTCATGAATTTATTGGACGACTCCCCGGTGGATATAATTACCAAGTGATGGAACGTGGTGCGACTCTTTCAATGGGGCAACGACAATTAATTTCATTCGTTCGAGCACTCGTTTTCAATCCTGAAATTTTAATTTTAGATGAAGCGACATCTTCCATTGATCCTGAATCAGAAGCAGTTATTCAAAATGCTATCGAAAAATTAATTGACAAAAGAACTTCCATCATCATTGCACATCGACTATCCACAATTCGACATGCAGACAATATCATGGTTTTGGACAAAGGAAAAATTGCTGAATTTGGAGCACATGATGCCCTTTTAGAAATCGAAGATGGGCATTACAAAGAATTGTATGAAATGCAATTCATGCAATTGGAGTCTTAGTTTTTTAATTCTGAGACAAATCTTATTTTTAATCGGAAAAATAATCCTACTCATCTTTTCTTTCCTCAATCTAAGTCGAATCATCTTTAGATTTAGAGAACAATTGCGTAAATTTATTTATTATTATTTCAATTGTAACTCATAAAAATTAGTCTCGAAAATTATTCGCCAATGGCCAATCAAAATAAAGGTTTTAATATTATCAATCTCATCCCAGCAATTTTAATGCTTGTCGCAGTTTTTATTGCAGTTGGATATATTGCTTCTGGTATTTATCAAATTTTAGAATTTATTGCCTTAGGACTATTCTTAATCACTTTAGGTTTGGATATTGCATATGGTCGAAAAGTAATTTTAGGTTTCGCCAAAACTTTAATCAACTTAGTTCGGAAAAATCCTTTGATGGGAGTAGCTGCAATTGGTTTGACTTTTTTCTTTCACCCTCTTGTCGCTTTATTTCTTTTTGGAAAA
>CAJQQY010000098.1 GCA_905480595.1 uncultured Saprospiraceae bacterium
TTGAAATTTTGATTTTGGATGAAGCGGATCATATGTTGGATTTGGGTTTCATTGGAGACATTCAAGATTTGATGAGACATTTACCAAAAAAAAGACAGACACTTTTCTTCTCAGCTACCATTAATCAAAAAATCAAAAAATTAGCTTACTCGCTAGTCACCAATGCGATTCGAATTCAAATTTCTCCAAAAAATCCTGTGGCAAAAAATGTCAATCACAAAGTGATTTTTGTCTCAATGGATGATAAAAGATTTTTTCTAGAAAGAATTGTCAAAGAAAATGAAGAGAGTAAAATTTTAGTTTTTGTGCGAACAAAGGTTCGCGCTGAGCGTGTAAAAAAAGCCATGGGACGTGTTGCAATTGAAAGCATTACCATCCACGGAGATAAAGATCAGCGGGATAGAAATTTAGTCATGAATCAATTCAAATCTGGTGAGGTGAAATTGCTAATTGCAACTGATGTCAGCGCTCGAGGAATTGATATTCCAGATGTCGATATAGTCATCAATTATGATTTGCCAGACAAAGATGAAAATTATGTGCACAGAGTAGGTCGAACTGGTCGAGGAAAAAACAAAGGAAATGCCTATTCATTTTGCAGCAAAGAGGAAGAAGAAATTCTCGTTGAAATTCAAGATTTTTTAGGAGAGAAAATTGAAGTTTTGGATATAGGGAAAAAAGAATATTTTGAGACGATTGATTTTTCTAATGACACTTCTGGTGATATAAAATCCATGCTGAAAGAAATAGAGGAACATGAAAAATCCAGTCGAAAAAAACATAAAAAGAAAAAACGCTAACAAAAATTAACTATAGGTTTTAAATATCTGTTAAGTTGTGGTTGATTTTTGGGAAAACAGATACTGACTTATATTTTAGTGATATCTTTCACTAAAAACCCTAGTTATGAAAAATATTTGCTTCCTGATTTTTCTATTTTTATCTCTTCAATCTTTCAGCCAAACCGAGAAACATTCCCTCAAAGTTGGCTTCTTAACTGGAGGAACTACTCATTTAGGTGCATCAGGTTTGGGGTATCATGCACAATACGATTATCATATTTTTGATAAATATTCAGTATCATTTAGTTTTGGGCAACTACATGGAAAGGATACGCGTCAAGGAAGATCTCGAGGTAATACAGGAACTATATCTTGGGATAATTCATATGAACTACATTCAACCGAGGGATACAATTTTGTGGAAATAACAGGACTTTATTCTTACACAGAACGATGGCGGATGATTGATTTAAAAGTGGGTGGAGGAATAACCTTTTTGTCTAATTGGTTAAACTATGATAAAGATGTTGACATCTTACGAGGAGTAATTGTTGCAGGTGAAAAAGCAAGAAGAAGAGATAATGTAAGCATGATCCATGTAGTTTTGGATAACGACTTTAAATTGACCGATCAACTATTTATCAATTGGAAATTCATTTTTCGAAAAGCCATCAACGATCAAGAACCATTTGAAATAGTTACCACTTATGGTGGAACTGGAACTATAACTTCAACCTCTGAAGTAGATATTCTTGGTGCAATGGTGATTGGTTTAGGCTATCGTTTTTAAAATAAAAAAGCCTAACAAAAATATTTTTCGTTAGGCTTTTTCAATTTTTATAATAGTCGAATTATTTTTTGCAAGCGTCATTATAAGCAAAAACTGTTTTTTCAAACTGTGACCATTTTGCTTTTCCATATATTTTCTTCACTTCTTTGCAGTCGCCAAAAATTTCTTTAAACTGTTTCTTATAAGATTTTTTTGTCAACTTAAATGCTACACCATCATCAATTCTAATATAGTAAGATTTATCTTTTCCACCAGCGACTTGAATACCAGCTACTCCGATTCCTGCTGTTTCTCCAGCAAATGGATTATGGTACACTTTGATTCGGCTACAAGTTCCTGGATTTAATAATTGCATCAACAAAACCCTCTTTTTCTTTTTAACTTTTACCTCTGATTTTTCAAAATAAGCATAGCCTTCTTTGATTCTATCTAAGTCATAAAGTCCTGCATCCCATTGAGTTGCATCAGTAATGAAATCATCGAATTTCATGAATTTATCCCAACCACTTTGAGGGAAATAAACATAGTTGATATCTTCGATTGGCATTTCCATTTTGTCTCCATCTTCATTTTTAATTTTCACTTTTTTAATCAAACCTTTTTTTCGATTTAATTTTTTTACTGTCCCTTGCATCTCAGATCCATCTTCCTTAGTGATATAAGTAGCCTTTTTGTGAGAAACAGATTCGAAAGGTTTTAAGAATTTTTGAGCTTGTACTGAAAAACTTATCAGGAAGCTTAAAAGTAGGACGAACGAAGTTATTTTTTTCATGTTATTTTATTTTTTGAATTTAAAAAAAAACGAAAGTACAATTTAATTTAACTAAAAAAGAAAGGTCTTCCATAGTAGAAATTAATGGGTACTTGTTAATTTTGAAATATTAAAGTACCAATTTTTGTCAGAATGCATTTAAGAAAAAAATCAATACTATTTATATTTCTCCTTGCTCAAATTTTCATTTTGAATGCTCAACAGCTTGAGGAAGTTAAACCTGTTTATGGCTCTGTGGAAATTGCCCTAGAGCCGTGGAAAGCATCTTACCCAAAAGAGTTACCTCCAAAGGAAGTTTTAAATCATATTGACACTATTCGGCCAGGACTTTATCGGTCGAGTGTGGGGCGAAATTTCGGGTATTTTACAAACGAATATTATCAAGGTTTTTTTACAGATACCGAGACGATCATTCCTTTTGAATATTATTCTTTACCGAGAGAGTACAGCAATTATATGATTGTGAAAAATCAAAAAGCAGGAGTGATTGACAGTTTGAATAATTTTATTATTCCGATGATTTATAGTTCGATTTCTCCATTGAATCAAGAAATTCCCTTGATGGAAAATAAATACTTGAAAGCATGGATGGGGCGAAAAATGGGTTTACTGAATTTTGCTGGTGAGGTACAAATTCCTATTGAATATAAAAGTATTAAAGAAGTAAGTTCTGATCTTTTTGTGATTCAAAATGCCGAAGAGAAATTTGGGATAGCAAATTTAAAAAACAATACATTTACAAATTGCAAATACAATGATGGGATTAAATTTTTCAATAAAAAATTCTTAAGGGTTGGAGTGAAATTAATAAAAGATAACCGAGTAAATCGAAAGTTTGGTTGCATAGATTTGCAAGGAATAGAAATCGCAAAACCTATTTATAGAAAAATTGAATTGTCTACCGATGAAAATTATATCATTGCTTACGATGGACAAAATTCTAAAATGTTTAATCCCCAAGGAGAAGTAGTTTATCAAAAGGATAGTGTTGAAATTAAGAATTTAGTAAAAGGTATTTATACGTTCAATGTTTCAAGAAAGCAATTTGTCATTCGGAATAATTTTAAAGAAACGCTCGAGTTAAAAGATCAAGCAATGAAAACTTTAACCCCTGATTTTTATCTTGATACGAAAATTTTTAAGCATAGGAGTAGATGGTTGTCTACGAAAATTACAGGGGTGAAAAATTATTTAGGTAAAGAGATTTTACCTGTTGAGTTTGATGAAATTATTTATGCTAATGACAATTTATTTTTTGCCAACAAAAAAGGCCAACCGCTTTTTTCAGCCTACAATCAGGAAGGAGAAATAATTACACTACCTATTTATTCGCATGTAAAAATTAATAAAAGGAATGTGGTTGTTCGAAAACCAAATGCCTTTAAGTTTGCGATGGTCAATCAGGCTGGAAAAGAAATCACTCCTTTTATTTATGATGAAATCACATTTAAAAGAAATAATGCAAGAAAGACTACTGAGATATTGGCAAAGAAAAATGGTGAAATAATTGTGTTGGATCCTAATGGAAAAGAAATTGCAACCAAGGAAAAACCAGAGAATTATCGTTATGATTTTTACGGAGAGCGATTCGATAAATCAAATGTGACTGCTAGTCGGTATTTAAAAGGAAATCGATATCGGCATATTTTAGAAAATGACTTTTTGATTCAATACAAGTTCAATGGAGACTCGACGGGGCAAAAAATTATTTATACAAAAAACAAAAAAGGAAATGAGGTAACGATTGAAATTCCTTTTTTTGTAACGGTTTCCAGTCGAGTTGTTGCGAGTAAGAAAAAAATGATCTGGTTGTTTTTTGACAATGAGAAAATCAAAGGAAATGGCTCTACATCTATATTGAAAAAACTTCGAAAGCAAGGACTTTTAGAGGAAATGGAATTTTATCCAATTGAGTATAATGTGTTAGATCACACAATTTCCTCTACCGAAATTTCCACTTCCCAAATTGATTTTCAAAATGCGAGTTTAGAAGAAAAACAAAAATTAAGAGCCCTTTTAGAAATTCAAAGTAGGTTAGAAGATGGGAAGGTTTATCAACCACTTCACCAAGAAGAATCTCCAAAGGTTTGGATTGATTTAGAAACACAATTATGTTATTTGATAAATTTAAAATCGACAAAACTACAATTTAGTAAAGTGTATTTTCAGGAGGGAAAGTGGTACTTAGGAAGTTCTGATAGTGAAGATCCAGTCATTGAAAAACATGATTCATTTCTACTTTTTAATAATATTAATTATCGTAATAAGGAGCAAAAGATAGTCAATGGGACGCTTAAGTTTAATTTTAAAGAAAATTCCCAATACTCCCATTTATTGCATTGAGTAGAATGAATTATTAGTTATCATTTTTCATTTCAATCGATGATTTTTATTTTCTATCTTGGAAAAAATAAAACATCAAAACGAAAATGAAAAATCAAAATCTTACCTATTGGGTGATCACCGTTGCCCTCGCTGGATTCTTATTCGGTTTCGATACCATTGTAATTTCAGGAGCAGATTTACCTGTTCAAAAACTTTGGGGCGATGATTATCCTTGTGTCCGATTTCTTGAAATACTGATGCCCTTTTCTGATAGTTGTGCAGATCGGTTTCATGGATTTTTTATCATGTCGATGGCACTTTGGGGAACGGTTTTCGGAGCATTGTTTGGCGGAGTTCCCTGTGATAAATTTGGAAGAAAAAGAACACTTTTTTGGATTGGAGTTTTATATCTAGTTTCAGCCATTGGTTCGGGGATGGCTTCTGATCCATTTATGTTTTCTTTTTTTAGGTTTATTGGAGGAGTAGGAGTGGGCGCTTCATCGGTTGCTGCGCCAATTTATATTTCAGAAATTGCACCCGCCGAAGATCGAGGAAGGTTAGTGGCTACGTATCAATTTAATATCGTCTTCGGAATCTTGATCGCCTTCTTTTCTAATTATTTGATTGGACAATATATGGGAGAAGTAGCTTGGCGATGGATGCTTGGAATTGAAGCTTTACCTGCTTTGGCTTATTGTATTATGGTTTTGGGAGTGCCGAATAGTCCACGTTGGTTATTGTTGAAAAAAGGAGATGAAGTAGGCGCAAGAGCATTGTTAGGGAAACTTGATCCTCTTGGAAATATCAATGAAAAAGTTGCCGCAATTAGAGCCTCTGTTCAGGAAAAAGTAAAATCAAATTTCTTTTCCACAAAATATAGTAAGCCAATTATGCTAGCATTTTTGTTGGCATTTTTTAATCAAGTTTCAGGGATTAATTTCGTTTTATATTATGCCCCTCGGATTTTTGAAAGCGCAGGAATTGATCAAAGTAATACATTGCTCGCCTCGATTCCGATAGGTGTGGTGAATTTAGTATTCACTTTGTTAGGTATGTATTTGATTGATCGACTTGGTCGCAAGCAATTAATGTTGATTGGTTCGGTTGGATATATTCTTACATTGCTTGGTGTGGCTTGGTCATTTTCAACAGGAGCGACGGGGGTGATTGTTGTAGGATTTGTAACTGCGTTTGTAGGAGCACATGCGATTGGACAAGGTGCGGTGATTTGGGTTTTCATATCCGAAATTTTCCCCAACACAGTTCGAGCGAATGGAATGTCATTTGGAACAGGAACACATTGGGTGATGGCTGCTTTAATTACGATGATGACCCCTGCGGTTTTAGCAGCATTTTCTACTGTTTCGATTTTCTTATTTTTTGCAGGGATGATGGTATTGCAATTGTTGTGGGTGATATTTTTTATGCCAGAAACGAAAGGAGTTTCGTTGGAAGATTTGCAAAGAAAATTGATGGGAGAAACTGTTAATGATTCCTCCAATAGAAAGAATTAATAAAATTTAAATATTTGACTAAAATAGTTTTTGATAAAAAAGTCCTTCTAAGTTTTTTAAAACCTGGAAGGACTTTTTTAAGTGATAATAGATTTTTCTTAATCACATAAATTATCTAAAAAATCAAACGTTGGAAAATTCGATGCAGCTGGATCGATGTATAAATTCTGCCAGTTTAAATCTCCGTTTTCCAACTCAAAAAATATTTTATAAAATCCTGCTGAGACATCATTAAAATTTAATGCTATGCTATTATTAAAATCCGTCAACGTAATATCTTTTACTTGTAAATTTTCCAACTCAGCAACAGTATAAGTCAAATCTTGCGATAGTGTTAGAATATCGGTGGTCGTAGAATCAGTTGCACATGATGTAGGAATTAACCAAATACGAATAATTTTATTAGGACTGTAAATGAAAGCATTTCCATTGTTTGGATTGGGGTAAGTAGAAATTTCGCCGGGATTATGATTTGGTGATTTCCATCTTCCAAGTGGGGCTCCATTTTCATCGAAAAAATCTAAACCGGTGACGATGTCTAGTTCTTGATAAATTGGTTCGTCCGTTGGATCATTTTGAGTGTCATCACTTTTGCAACTCACCAAGTTGATTAGAAATAAAATATTTAAGAATAAAAGAGTTCTTTTCATTTTTCGATTTTTTATTTTTTGATAAAATACTTTAAAGAGCATCAATATGTTTTTTTAAATAATCTTCAAACTCTCTTTTCAAAAGATGAATAAAAATGCCAATCATTGAAAAAATAATGATGCCATAAATTACAAATTGTGGTCTTCCAACTATTTCTCTGAAAGTTTGATAGAATTCCAATTGGTAAAATTGACCAAGGTTATGGATGGTCGCCAAAATGCTGCCAATAATAATTGAATGAATTAACACATAGCCAGAATGAGCAATCAGAATGGATTTGTTTTTAGGGATTTTATAGAATATTTGATGAAATTTATTTGGCTGATTATAATATTGTAATGAAGCGTATTCTATAAAGTTTTTAGGTTGACCATTTGAGATTTGTCTAGGTTTATACTTAAAACAATAATAGTAAAACATAATTAAGACTATTGAAATCACTATAAAATTGGCAATCAATAATCCATTCCATCCTACATCAAAAATTTGAGTAAGTGGGTTAGTTTCATCTGCCATTCCATTTTCTTGGAAAATCCAAAGGCTTGTTGAATAGAAGTCGCAACCTCTTACAAACAACAGCATAATCGTGAGGAGAATAAATCTTAGTTTCATTGCTTTCATTTTTTTGTAAAATCATTTCTCAAAAATAAAAAATGGCTCCCAAAATAAGATAATTGGAAGCCACTTTTATTTTAAAGAATAAAACCGAATTGGATTTTATCCTAAAACCTTATTGTCTTTTACATAAGGTTGATTATACATTCTTACACCTGTCGCTGAATGGAATGCATTTGCAATCGCAGCACCTGCAGGTGGTAAAGTAGGTTCACCAAGTCCAGTTGGAGATTTTCCATTATCAACATAATGCACTTCAATTTGAGGAGCTTCGTTCATTCTGATCAAACGATAATTGTTGAAGTTATTCATGGCAGGTTGACCATTTTCAAAAGTAAAATCACCAAACATTGAGTGACCAATTCCATCAATGACTCCGCCTTGAATCAAGTTGGTTGCAGCTAATGGATTTATTACAATTCCGCAATCAACGACACACACTACCTTTTCTACCTTTGGAACATTGTCTACTACTTTTACCTGAGCGACTTGTGCTACATAAGTATTGTGAGAATAAAAAGCACTAAAACCAAGGTGAGTTCCTCTAGGAGCATTTCCCCAACCACCTTTATCTGCAGCCATTTTTATAGCAGCGATAAAACGATCTGGTTCATAATTTCCTTTAGACATTAAATCTTTTTTCGCTTCCTTTAATGTCTCTTCATCTTCTATTTCTTCTTCTAGTTTTGTGTGCGCATCATAAACCTCTTTTGCTTTTTCCAAAATGTCTAAACGCATTTGCACAGCATCCTGTCCTGTTTTTTGAGCCACCTCATCTAGAAAACTTTGCTCAGCTGATGCTAAGAAGTTTGTGTAAGGTGCTCTCCATGCTCCAGTCGAAACATTACTTTCAAATGAGTGGTTATCACATTTGTAATTGGCAATTCCAGAAGCTGGAAATCCATCAGCAAGCGCTGACCACATATTTCCATTCACCGCAGCTTCGATCAAATGATAACCTGTAATTTTATTATCCTTGATAGCTGCTCGGATTTTATAATGCACAGCCGGACGGTAAGTTCCTGCAGTCATATCATCTTCTCGAGTCCAAACTACTTGAACTGGTGCTTTAACTTCTTTTGAAGCTTGTACTGCTTCCAGAGCAAAATCGCCATAGAGTCTTCGACCAAAACCACCACCCATTCGAGTCATTTGTAAATCAATTTTTGCAAATGCTTTATCTCGCGCAGCCTTAGCAGCATCTTCATCTTCAGGATCATGCTCCTCAATTAAATTCAACATACCAGCTACTCTACCTCGAGTCCATTCTGGTGTTTGAATTGGCCCTACAAGTTCTACTTTTTCATCAGTTACGTTTGCGAAAAAATTCATTGGTTCCATGCAGTTATGAGGCAAAAATGGAGACTCGTATGTTCTTTCGATAACTTCATCTGCTTCCGCAAATGCCTTATCAGGATCTCCATCCAATCGAACAGCTTCTTTTGCTTTACTTTCTGTCAATTTATTTAAAGCTACTTTATGGTTAGTTGTATTTTCTCCTGGAGAAGCATTTTCCCAAACTGCAACTAAAGCTTTTTTCCCTTTCATCGCAGCCCAAGTTGAATTGGCTACAACAGCTACTTTATCCAACATGACTTGTTCGCCTTTGAACTGTTGACGTTGCGGAATTTGCATTTTGACAACCTTCTGAACACCAGCAACTTTTAATGCCTCGGTATCATCTACCGATACTAGTTTTTGACCAAATGCAGGTGCTCGCAAGACAGCAGCATACATCATTCCTTCTCTCTTAGTATCCATTCCGAAAAGTGGTTTTCCAGTAATGATATCTTCCATATCCACATTGCCTCTTGGCGTTCCGATGATTTTGTAATCCTTAGTTTCTTTTAATGTTATATCTTCCTCATTAGGTACATCCATGTTAGAAGCTACTTTTGCTACCTCTCCAAAACCTAATGATTCTCCTTTTCCATTTGAAATCATTCCGTCAGAAACAGAACATTCGGAAGGATCAATTTCCCATTGTTTAGCAGCAGCGTTAACCAACATTCGTTTGGCCGTTGCTCCAGCCATTCTTAAACTTGTCCATCCATGACGAATAGATTGACTTCCACCTGCGACTTGTCGAGAGTACCATTCTGTATTTAAGCCTGCTTGCTCGACCATCACATCTTCCCATTTTACATCCAATTCCTCTGCGACGATCATCGGCATTGATGTTTTAATATTTTGACCGATTTCAGGATTTGGTGAATAAATAGTTACTAAACCATTGTCACCTATTTTTAAAAATGCATTGATGTCAAACCATTCTTTAGGCATGGTTCTAATTGGAGTAACATCTTTGGGAGAATTACACGAACTCCAATTGAATCCTAAAACCAAACCTCCGCCTGAAAGAGCAGATAGTTTTAGGAAATTACGACGATTAACTTTATTTATATTTTCCATAATGAATTATGATTAAGATCTTTTTTTGAAAAAAAATAATACAAAAGCTGTTAACCCTTAATAGTTAACAATTCACAATTAGGCACTAACCGTTTCCAGCCGCTGTTTTAATTGCTGCTTTGATTCGATTATAAGTTCCGCACCTGCAAATATTTCCACGCATTGAATTGTCAATATCTTCATCGCTAGGGTTGGAATTATTACTAAGTAATGCTGCTGCGTTCATAATTTGACCTGCTTGACAGTAGCCACATTGTGGAACGTCATGTTCACGCCAAGCCTCTTGTAATGGGTGAGAGGCATCAGCTGAAAGGCCTTCAATTGTTGTGATTTTTTTTCCTTCAACTGAGGAGACAGGAATTATACAAGATCTCATTGCTTGTCCGTCGATGTGAATAGTACATGTACCACATTGAGCAATTCCGCAACCATATTTGGTGCCGACTAACCCAACTGTGTCTCGCAAAACCCATAAAATAGGAGTGTCAGACTCCGCTTCTACGGTTTGCATTTTTCCATTGATGTTTAGATTGTAAGTTGCCATAATATTTGGTATTTTATTTTATGACAAATTAATTAAAAAATATGAGAATCAGAGGGAGGAAGGGAATGTTTTGTAAGGATTGTGGGATTTTTTTTACGTGAGAATTTTTCCGAGAAAAAAACTTGAATTTACTTTGACAAAGTCTTTCTTTGTTTTGTTTACATTTGCTTAAGAATTTTTTAATTATAAAAAAGGAAAGATGATGGATATAGCAGGAAAAGATGATATTAAAATATTTGTGGATAGATTCTATGAAAAGATTCGAGAGGATGAAACGTTGGGGCCTGTTTTCGCTTTGCGAATTCCAGCTGAAAATTGGCCAAAGCATTTGGAGCGGATGTATAGTTTTTGGAATACCATTTTATTTTTCCAAAGAGAATATACTGGGAATCCTTTTCAAAAACACGTTGGTTTGCCTGTAGATAATTCTCACTTTGAACATTGGGTGAAACTTTTTCACGCAACGATTGATGAAAATTTTGAAGGGAAACAAGCGGAAGAAGCTAAACGTCGAGCTGGTAATATGGGGAAGTTATTTAGCCATAAATTGCAATACTTAAAAGACAATCCAAATTTTAAACCTATCGTTTAATTCTTAGTCCTGTAACATAGAATCAAGAAAATAAATGAAGTACTTTTTTGCTTTTCAGTCATTTTTAATTTTTGGGATTTTGCTTTTTTCCAGCGATGCATTTGCGCAAGCTGGACGAAGCCCTGTTTCGATGAAGAAACCTTTGGCAGAGGATATCTATTATAGAGGAACGGGAGCTTTATTTGCAAAAAAATATGAGGTGGCGATTTTATATTTTGACCGGGTTCTAAAAATGGACAAAGAATTTTATTCGAGAGCTTATAACAAACGAGGTGAATGTAATTATAGATTGAAAAATTATGACGAAGCTCTAATCGATTTTGATAATGCGATAGAAAATGCTCCACTATTTGCAGAGGCGTATTATAATCGGGGTAAACTTTTTTTTCATGGCTTAAAGAAAAATGATGAAGCCCTGAGAGATTTTGAAAAGACGATAGATCTAATGCCTAAATATTCGGAAGCGATCTATCATGTTGGATTAGTTCATGTATCAAATGAAGAGCTTCCTAAAGCAATTGATTTTTTTACAAAAGCGATAAGACTTGATGCAAGTGATGATGATTATTTTGTTTCGAGAGGATTAGCGTATTGTGAATTAAGTTTGTATGATTCTGCTATTCTAGATCTTGATACTGCGCTGATTATCAGTCCTGAAAATTTAGAAGCATTGACTTGTAGGATAATTTGTAATGTTAAATTAGAAGCATATAACTTGGCAATGGAAGATATAGAGGAGGGGATTTCTATAGATTCTTTAGATTCTTGGTTTTGGAATGAGCGAGGAGTTACTCATACAAAATTGGATAATGATAAAATGGCAGTTGCTGATTTTTCTAAGGCTATTGAACTGTCTCCTGATAAAGCTTTTCTTTATGGTAATAGGGGAGATGCTTTTGTAAACTTAAAAAAATATGATGAAGCGCTCTTGGACTATGATAAGTCGTTGGAAGTAGATTCAACTTATGTTGCGGCTGTAAATAATCGAGGGATTTTGTACGATTTAATGGATAAAAACGAATTAGCGATTCTTGATTTTTCAAAATCTATTGAGTTGAATCCTGCGGGTGCAGGTTTCTCATTGAATAATCGAGCGAACTCTTATCGGAAATTGAAACAGTTTGATAAAGCTAGAATTGATGTCGAGAAATCTATTGAATTAAATGATGATAATGGTTGGGCTTTTGCAACATTGGCTTTTATTTTTGCGGATGAAGGGGATGATGAACAATTTTTTAAGAATATTGAAATAGCGATTTCGAAGCCGTTGGCGTATCCTTTAAAAGAAAAATTAGAAGGGGTGAAGTCTCTGGAGAAATATAAAAATGATCAAAGGTTTTTGAAGATTTTGGAGGAATCTGAGGGGTGAATTTTTGAACCATATAAGGCATTTAAGAACATTTAAGACCACTTGCGAAAAACTTATATGTCCTTAAATACCTTTTTTGGTTGAAAAATATTAAAGCATTATTAATAAAACAATCCCCAAAACTACCGTCCGAAACCCTACCCAAGAAATCGTCATTGCAAACGGAACTCCCAGTAATTTACATCTCCGAATATGTTCAAAAAATATAATGCTCACCACAATTCCAAACATTGTAATTAATCCAAACAAAGAAATTGGAACGTAATAATTAGTCAAAAGTACAGGCAATAAAAGTATTCCTCCGATCATCGAAACAGTTGACATGTTCCCTAAATATTCTAGGGTTTTATCTTTTTTGAAAAAAGAAATCGCGATTAATTGCCAGCCAATTTGACCAAAGCAGATGATGAATTCTCTTACCCAATTATGTTCCCAACCCAATCGTGCATTTAAATGAAAAGCAAATTGATTTAATACTAGACCAGTAAAAATAGCTACAAAAATAATGTATGCCCATCTATATTTTTTGTTGACTTGAGGAGTACAATCTCTTGTGTTTTCACTTTTTAAGGTTGGATAAATCACTTTTCGATTGTAAGAAATAAAGCGATAGAGCCGCAAGAGAAAAGCATAAACCAATTGACTGTGTAAGAATTTTTTAAAAAGAGTAGATCCATGAGAAACGATCTCAATCATGGCATCAATACCATAATGGGCAGTAGAAGTTTCCGTATCCAAAAGAGCTATTTCATTTTTTGCTCGCTCCATATCAATTTGATTAGCATAAAACTCATGAACTGTTTGATAAGGTGAAACAGTATTTTTATCAATTAATCCAATTTTAGTAAAACATTTTCCATAGATTTTGCACATTGGACAATCTTTATCGATGAGCAGTTTTCGGTTCTTTAGCATGGCAATATTTTTTAGTGTGGAATAAGTTTATGAAACAAATATAGGTTAAAAAGTACAAACTTTCATTTTTTATTGAAAGTTCAGTAACTTAAAATTGGTTTTCCTTTTTTACACCAAAGCATAAAAAGATTCCCAACTTTTGATTTCCTTTGTCAATTCGAAAATTACTTTCAAAATAAATCCCCGAATGACTGAAAATAAACGTGATATTTGGTTGATTCCACTTTGCATTTTTATAGTATATATAGTGTGGGGAACTACCTATTTGGCTAATGCTTGGGGAGTGAAAGTGATTCCACCTTTTTTGTTTGCGGCTGTTCGATTTATAATAGCAGGAAGTGTTTTATTATTGATTTCTAGTTTTTTTAAACCCATCAAAATCTCTTGGAATCAATTTAAAAATTTAGCTTTTGCAGGACTCCTATTATTTGGAATTGGAAATGGGTTAGTCACGTGGGCATTACAATATGTGGACTCTGGAATTACAGCTCTCGTTATTTCATTAGAACCATTGGTAGTCGCACTTATGCTTTGGTATTTAAAAAAACAAAAGCCTCAAATTAATACTTGGCTAGGAATTGCTTTAGGTATTTTTGGGATGGCACTTCTGGTTGGACAACCTAGATTTGTTTCTAGCTGGGAATGGATGATAGGTTTTAGTTTTATATTTATTGCGATGTTAGCTTGGGGGTATATTTCGATTTGGATATCGACAGCAGATTTACCAGAGTCTGTATTTCAGAGCGCAAGTATACAAATGATTTTAGGTGGACTAATGCTTTTAGCAAGTAGTTTTGGGATGCAAGAAGTTCAAAATTTTGATTGGTCAACTATAACCTCAAGAGCAATTGGTTCCTGGATTTATTTGATGATATTTGGTTCGATTCTGGCATTTTCGGCGTTCAATTATTTGTTATTAAAAGTTTCGCCTACACGAGTTGTTGCGTCATCTTATGTTCATCCTGTGATCGCTATGGCTTTGGGTTTTTTCCTGAATCATGAAAAAATTACTACTCAATCAATTTTAGCAGCTGGAATTTTATTAATTGGCGTGGTGCTAATTAATCGAGATAAATCGCAGGCACATTAGACTATATTTGGATCTTAGCCGTTTTTCCATATAACTTCATTTAGAATAAACTCTTTTAAGGATTTAAATTTTTTACTAAAAATATTAAAACATGAAAAAACAGATTTTATTTTTCACTTTACTTTTTTCCACTTTTTTAACTTTCAGTCAAACCAATGAAGGAGATAAATTAGTAGGAGGAACTGTTAGTTTTGGGACTCAATTTGTTCAAAATAATAACAATTTGTTGTTTCTAAATTTTAATCCGAATTATGGAAAATTTATTCTTGATAATATTACAGTAGGAGCAGGTGTTGGTTTAAATTTTCAAAAACAAGATGATAATTCTGTCACTTCAATCAGTCTGCTGCCATTCGCAAGGTATTATGTTGGAAATTCTGATGTGCTACAATTTTATGGAGAAATAAAAGGTGGGTATATTTTTCAAAGATTAAATAATAATTTTACAACCGTAAATAATCAAGGAGGACAATTTAATATTGGACCAGGAGCAGCCTTTTTTTTAAGTGAAAATGTTTCATTTGATTTTCAAGTAAATTATCAATTCGTTCGAATAGAAGAAGCTAGAAATAGAAGTTTAAGTTTTAATTTTGGATTTCAAGTTTATTTATTGGGCGATGAATAAAAATAGTATTTGCAAGATAATACCAACTAAAAAATCCCTTTCAACTTTTAAGCTGAAAGGGATTTTTTGTTTTTTTTGTCTAAAAAACAACCACTTTTTTCGAGATAACTCGCCCATCATTTAAGCTAAACTGTAAATGATACAAGCCTTCTGATTTGATGTTTAAAGTTTTATTTTGGAAAAATGAATTTGTAAGATTATTGTTATAGTTTTTAATAGTTTGACCAATTGAATTATAAATAACAATATTTGTTATCGCCACATTTTCAAAATCCACTTGAAAATTACCATGGTTCGGATTTGGAAAAATCTCAATCTTTTCATTTTCTAACAATCTATTTATATTGGAGGAATTATCGTTGATGCAAGGAAATGCTGCAATCTCATCTCGAATCGTTGGCAACAAACCATACAAGTTGACACCAGGGCAAACGGTAGAACTACAAGCATTTGGAGAAGGGTTTCCATCTAAGTGTCCTGAAATATTATTCAGGTTCAACTCAGAGTTTGGGTGGAAATCCATTCCTTGAACATCAATATCTTCTTCGCATGCACCCCATGCAATAAAATTTTGAAGCGCATTGATTGCTTCAGTAGTTGGGGTAGCATTTTCATAATTTCCAATCACACAAATTCCAATTGTTTTTTGATTCATACAACTAAAATGTGCTCCTTGAAGTCCTTGTCCACGCCCTTCATAAATAATTCCATTGCCATCAATCAACCAATTATATCCAATGTCGTCCCAACCATTAGTTACTGTATGCAAATCATAATAAGATCTAACAACTGCCGCAAAATCTGAACTGGTCGTTTGACCAGCCGAATGATGAACAATAAAATGAGAAGCAACAGTTGGTTCAGGAGTTGTGTCGATTGGGCAATCTCCAGAAGGGCACCAACATGCTCGACCACAAATATCAGGTTGGGCGCAAGTACAATCTACTTCACCACCACGTCCATGAGCAGTTTCATTATTGTCAGAATGTCCTGGAGCGAAAAGTCTTAATTTAAAATTAGTCGGGGTTTGTGTAACAGATTTTATGTGTAAATATTTTGTTTTTGAATCAATTTCTCCACCAAAATAGACAGTTCTATTCGGAGTAAGTCCTTCAGTCATTAATTGGATAGGTTGCCAATCTGACCACTCACTTTTTGCATCAATTTGAGTTCTAAAATAAAATTGACCTTTAAAATTTTCTTCTTCCACAAAACCGGAAAGCATGATAAAAGGAGAAGCAACGGTAGGCTCAACTGTTATCTTTTTAGAAAGGTAAGTTGCATATAATTGAGAGGAAGAAAATTCAATCGAGTATTCAAGCGAATTTCTACTTTGTCCAAAAAGGAAAACAGAGGTCATCATCAACAAAGCAAAAAAGAAAAAGCTAATGGGATTTTTCATATTTTATATTTAAAAAACGTAAATGAAATATTCCTCAAAGCTAGAAAAAAATGTGGTTTTGAGGAAGTTGCTCTTGCCGATTTTCAAGCAGCTAAGAGACAACTTCCTTCTTATTTGGTTAGATTTTTTTTAAAAGTTCTCCTTAAACATCTGAATTGAGATGGCAATCAAAATGATTCCAAATACTTTTCTTAAAGTTGAAATTACTTGTGGTGAAATTTTATTTGACAACCAATCTGTGGATCGCAAAATAAAATAAATGAAGACCAAATTGACCACAATTCCAGTAATGATGCTGATATTATCATATTCAGATTTTAAAGAAATAATCGTCGTTAAAGTTCCAGCTCCAGCTAATAAAGGGAACGCAATCGGCACTACACTTCCTGAGCCTCCATCGTCGTGATGATCTCTAAAAATTCGGATGCCCAAGATCATCTCCAAACCAATAAAGAAAATGATTAAAGCTCCGGCCATCGCAAATGAAGAAACTTCAATTCCGAAAATCCCTAAAATAGCTGCCCCAAAAAATAAAAAGGCAATCATAATAACTGCTGCAAAACTAGTTGCAACCGATGCATTAATTAGCACTCCCTCTTTTTTCATATTAATTAAAATAGGAAGTGATCCGATGATGTCAATTACTGAAAATAAAATCAAACTGACTGATAAAATTGCTGTAATGTTCATTGAAAATATATTTTAATAGTTGTTTAATTATAACTGCAAAATAACTACCTTTTATTAATATTTGTTTCTTGAGTTGCTATTCTAAGTCATTATTTTCATTTTTGCTTTTAATTAATGTCAAAAAATAAATTTTAGTATTTTTGAATTATGAAAAAAAATAAACTTGACCCATTCGACCTTCGAATCATAAATGAACTGACAGTTGACGCTAGAATTCCTTTAATTCAATTGTCTAAAAAATTGAAAGTTTCGAATACTTTGATCCATCAACGTATCAAAAAATTAAAAGAAGAAGGGATTTTAATGACTGCTTCCTATCAGTTAGATCCTTGGAAATTAGGTTATCAAACTTCTGCCTATACTCAAATTATGTTGACTGATTCTAAGCAACATCGAGAGGTAGAAAAAGAATTAGAGAAAATTCCTGAAATTGTGGAGTGTGTAAATATCTCTGGAAGATATGCTGTTTTGGTTCGGATTTTTGCCAAAAATAACCGACACTTGCGAGATATAATTTATGATAAGATTTTGGTGATTGAAGGAGTGGAAGGAACGAATACGACGATATCATTTGAGACTGCATTTTCGAGGAATGTTCCTTTGGTTCTTGAAGATATATAGCACCCGTAAAACGACTTACCAAGTCGTTAGCAGTAATAATTTTTTTCAAAAAAAGATGACGACTCGGAAAGTTGTCTTACGAGGAACGGCTTGGAAAATCGTTTTACTTAAGTATGAATTTAGAAATAATTTATCAAGATCAACATCTAGTGGCAATTAACAAACCCAACGGTTTGCTCGTCCATCGAAGTCCGATTGCTGCCGATGCAAGTGAATTTGCATTGCAAATGCTGCGAGATCAGATTGCTCAGCATGTCTTTCCCATACATCGATTAGATCGAAAAACTTCTGGCATTTTACTTTTTTCATTAGATAAAGAGACAGCGAAATTAGTGCAAGATGAGTTTCTCGAAAATCGAGTTTCAAAAAAATATCTCGCAATCGTTCGTGGTTTTTTTCCAGATAGAGTAGAAGTGGATCATCCATTAACGAATGATCGAAATAAAAAACAGGAAGCGCAAACCATTTTTAATAATAATAAACATACAGAGTTAGATATTCCTTTTGGAAAATATTCAACTTCAAGGTATTCACTCATTACTGCTTTTCCCAAAACAGGTCGGCAACATCAAATTAGAAAACACCTCAACCATCTTCGACATCCAATCATTGGAGATCGACCTCATGGGTGTAATAAACAAAACAAACTTTTTAAGGAAAAATGGAATATGATGACCATGTTGCTGCATGCTCAAGAGTTGAAATTTAAACATCCATATGATGGTAAAGAAGTAATATTAGAAGCTTCGCTAAATGAGGAGTTTTTGCGAATGAGGAAGGAATTGAAGTTATGAAACTGTTTTGACTGTTGAATTATTTGTGCTTCTCAATAGTCGAATAGTGAAAAAAAATCCTGAATTTTCAATTTGAAAATTCAGGATTTTTTTTTCACTATATTTAAATACTAAATGTATTTCGCAGAATTACGATCTACAATAATATCTTTTAATTCTTTTAGACAAGCATACTCTTCAGGCATTACCTTTTTCACCGCTTCTTTTACTGCCACAAATGTGCCTTGTTCCAATCCAGGAATACGTTGTTTTAATTGATCTTTCACGATACGAACATCATCTTTGATAATCCCTCTGATTGATGGAATGTCATGCCAGTCGCCTTCAACAGCTAATGCTCTTTGCATATTACCGTTGCTATTTTGGGTAGGCTCTAATTCAATTAAATTATCTTCAGAAAGGATAGTAGAAGGGGATTGATTGAAACTTCCTTTAGGAATTTGCCAATTGTCTTCTTCATTTACTAAAAAGATTTCTAATCCTTTTTTATTTATTCTGTAAACAACAACTCTTACTTGATCTAAAACATTCATAATCTTTCGTTTTTCAATCAGAACTTAATTAATAGCTTCTAAACACAAGAAACTAGTATTTGTTTCAATGAATAGTTGTCAAAAGTAAAAAGAATGCCAAGAATAAAGGCTTTTATAGGTGTGAAAATTTATTTATTTACGATGAGTAACTCAGTTTTTGAATGATATCTGAATAGTTATTTAGGAAATTAAATAGGCGATTAAACTGATTTTTTGATCATCTGATTGACCAAATCTTATTTTTTAATAGAATCTTTCACTAATTCCAGAACGGCTAATGATAGAAAAACCGCTTCCTCATTTTTTCCCATTTCTCCAACAAATTGAAATGCGCGAGGATTGACAGAACCTGATTCTGGTTTCATCAAAGTACCTCGTTCTTTGTCACCAATGATGATCGGTAACTCTAATTCATTTTCATTTTTATTGATACGAGCAAGTAATCTGTTTCTTCTTCCACCATGAAGTAATCCTTTGTTATTGATTACACCTACTTTTTGATTATCAATAAAAAGTTCGGTGGAATCTTTTTTAGTTCGATAAACAAATTCGTGATTAGAAGTTCGGGCATAGATGACTTCATTTCTTTTTGGAGAAATATATTTTTTGTAAGAATAAGCAATTAATGGCTCGTGGTAAATAGAATTAAAAACGCCTTCGGCAGTAGTGATTACTCCTCGACTGATTTTCTGTTTGACTTGGTTGGAGGACATTAATTCTAATTCTTCTTTGTTCCACGGAATGAGTTCGTCAATATATGGAGCGATTTCATTTTTCATTTTTTTCAGATCAGTTCGAATTTTTCCTTTTCCTGGCTGAAAATGAATCAAGGCAAAATAGACGAAATAGAGGGCAAGAACGGCTAGTAAACCTCCGGCAAATAGTGCTATAAAAAATATTAATGGCGACATGTAAATGTGTTTTTAATGTGTTACGTTTAGGTCGTTAAACGTCCGACGTTTTCAATAAGCTCGATGATTAACTTCTATTTTATTGGCTTTTGGTTTTTTGAATTGTTCGTATCTCGTTTTTAAAATAATTTTATCCTCATTGGTTAAGAAATCAAAATCAGCTGAGATAATCTTTTTCATTTCTTCGAGGATCTTTTCCTGTGGTTCCCAGTAAGTTACGTGTTCAGCAGAGATGTCATCAAGAATTTCGATTTTGAGTTCTAAAATTGGTTTTTCAAATAATTTACTTTTTGATAAAAGATCATTTGCCTCATTCAATAAGTTAAAATGTCTCCCTTGTCCAAGCAAACTATGTCCACCATAATCCCATGTTTGCATAAACCATGATTTGTAAAAATACTCTACGCTATCTACTTCATTTACATGAAATTGTAGAGTTAAAAAATCATCATCTTCCGTTCCCTCGGTTGCTTTTGCTTTTGCGAACATTATTTTGAAGTCCTTAAAAAAATTGAAAGTAGTTCCTTCAGCAACTAGGGAGTTTTGATAACCAAGGAAAGAATTTTCTAACCAAGACATATCAATCAATTTCTGAGGATCATCAATCTCAACTTTATTGGCTAAGACTTGATTGATCTCTTGCTGAACTTTTTCTCCTAATAAATAAGCGTCAGCAAAAGCAGTACTCGACTTTGAAAGTTGCCATTGCTTATCATAGGTTTTGATGAGATCAGTTATTTTTTTATCAAAAAAACTATTCATCTGAATTTGATTAATCTTTTTGGTTGATACTTTATTTGCAGATTTAGCAGGTTTAATTCCTCCTCCATAAATCCAACCATCAAGGCCTTCTTTGGTTTTTACTTTTAGCCAAGTTGCATTTAATTTTACTCCTCGTAATGTTATTCCTGTTGTGTTCATGCTTTCTTCACCTTGGTAAGTAACGATGGTATTTTCTTTTAATCGGGCCACTTCATCATATTGAACTCCTGGGCCACTTCTCATTTTGAAATCATCAATATAAACTTCCAATTCGATTGGTTTAAAATCCTCTGCTGGTATTGATTTCGCAGGTTGAATTTTCGAATTATCTTGGGTTGGGGTTTTATCATTTTTACAAGCAAAAAAAATACAAGTAAAAAGGATAAAGTAAATAAATCTCATAAATTGCTCTTTCAGGTTTTTAAAATCGATTTCAAAGCCAATATACATCAAAAAAAAATCCATCCCGAAAGATCGAGATGGATTTTTGCTAAACGTTAAAATCACTAGGATCAACCTAGAAGATTATCCGAGGTATGATTTTAAGTTATTTCTATTATAAGACTTACGAAGTCTTCGAATTGCTCTTTCTTTGATTTGTCTTACTCGCTCACGAGTCAAACCATAAAGATCTCCGATTTCTTCTAAAGTCAATGATTTATATCCATTCAAGCCATAGTAAGAAGATAAAACTTCTACTTCTCTAGGTGATAAAATACTCAATCCTTGTTGAACTTCTTCTTTTAGAGATTGATCCATCAAGTTGATATCAGGACTTGAACCAGGATCGTTCGCAGATACTACATCAAGCATCGTAGAGTCTCCTTCCTCCGTTCCAAGTGGAGCATCGAACGAAAGATGTCTTCCGTTTCCTTTCATCATGTTAGCGACATCTTTAGGTTTGATATCCAAAATCTCTGCTAATTCTTCATGACTTGGTTCTCTTTCAAATTTTTGAATAAAGTTTAAGTAAGCTTCATTGATTTTATTGTAAGAACCTACCTTGTTCAAAGGCAAACGTACAATTCTAGAGTATTCTACAATTGATTGTAAAATTGATTGTCGAATCCACCAAACGGCATAAGAAATAAATTTGAATCCTTTAGTTTCATCAAATCGTCTTCCTGCTTTCATCAGGCCAACGTTCCCTTCATTAATCAAATCACTTAAAGATAAGCCTTGATTTTGGTACTGTTTGGCAACTGATACAACGAATCTGAGATTTGCTTTGGTAAGTCTTTCGAGCGCAGCATCATCGCCAGCTCTAATTCTTCGGGCTAATTCTGCTTCTTCATCAGCTGTGAGTAAAGCAATTTTACCGATGTCATTGAGGTACTTGTCTAAAGATAGACTTTCTCTCGCTGTAATTTTGTTAGTAATTTTTAATTGACGCATTTTCTAAGTCGAATTTAAAAAGGTTATGTTATAAGATTTCGAATAAGTTGTTCTTTTGAATTTTTGTTTTCGTTTCATACCTAATCAAAAAGGATTCCGTTCTTGATAAATATTACGTTTTTGAGGTAAATTAGTTGCTTTTGTTAGGAAAAATACTTGACTTTTATTAAAAAAACGATTAAATGATCAGGTTTTATTATATCTACAAAAGAATATCTCCAAAAGTTCATTCTAACGCAAAAAAAAAACCAGTTTTAAAAAAAAGTTCCCAAAGGGTGATTTTTTTTTGATCAAAGCAGTTATTTCTTTATGATATTTAGCACTTCTAATATCGATTCTTTCTTTTAAAGTTCCATTTCCTATAAAAAAACGATTTGCCTATTTTTGCAAAAAAAAAAATGAAAAATCTTAAAGTCACTCTCATTCAATCCAATATCCTTTGGGAGAAAATTGAAGAAAACCTAAATCATTTTTCTCAAAAAATAAAAAGAGTTCACGGAGAAACGGATTTAATCGTTTTACCTGAAATGTTTTCGACTGGTTTCAGCATGAAACCTGAACGAGTAGCTGAACCGATGGATGGAAAAACAATGATTTGGCTGAAAGATCAAGCGAAAAAAGCGAATGCTGTTGTCACAGGAAGTTTTATCGCAACTGAGAATGGGCATTATTTCAATCGCTTAGTTTGGATGCAGCCTGATGGAAATTATCAGACCTATGATAAAAAACATCTTTTTACTTTAGCAAAAGAAGATGAATCCTACAAAGCAGGAACGGAGCGATTGGTTGTAGAATGGAAAGGGTGGAAAATATGTCCATTGATTTGCTATGATTTAAGGTTTCCAGCTTGGAGTAGAAATTCGGTAGAATATGATTTGCTAATTTATATGGCAAGTTGGCCGACTCCTCGAATAGATGCATGGCAAACTTTACTTGCAGCACGTGCTATCGAAAATCAATCTTATACTATAGGTGTAAATCGAGTAGGAGAGGATGAAAATCAATATCAATATTCTGGCGCTTCGTCAGTTTTTGATTTTACAGGGAAATTTAGATATCGAGTTTTTGATCAGGAAGATGTGTTTACAGCAGAGTTGAATTATGAAGATCAGCAAGCGTTTCGGAAGAAATTGAATTTTTTGGCAGATCAGGATAGGTTTGTTTTTGAGTGATTAACGGTGAAGGGTTAACGGTTAATTGTAACCGAGATATTAACTGTTCACCGTCAATCATTCACCGTTATTTTCTTAGGCTAACTTCTGCATATCTCGAATAAGAATATTTCTTCGATTAAAATAAATCAAATCAGATTTTCTTAAATCATTTAGAACAGAAGTCACAGTTTGACGAGAAGTTCCTGTGATGTTAGCAATATCTTGTTGAGTCAAAGAGTGTTTTAACAGCATCTCAAAGCCAACTCTTCTTCCTCTTTTTTCTACACTATCTTTTAGGAAATCAATAATTCGAGCACGAGCATCTTTAAAAATTAATGATTCAAGACGACTTTCTGCTTTTCGTAGTTTTCCTCCAACCAAATTGATTACATTAAAACATAATTTATGATTCTGATCCATCAATTTTTTGAAATCAGATACTTTCAATAAAAGACATTCTGCAGGTTCATTCATTACTTCCGCAAATCCTTGCCTTCTTTCCTCTCCAACTAAACCTAATTCGCCAAACATAGCGTGTGGATGAAGAATGTTTTTTATCACTTCACGACCATCATTGCTGTGAGAACCTAATTTAATTACTCCTTTTGTTAAGAAGTAAATAGTGTCAGATGCTTCATCTTCTTGAAAAATATGATCGTATTTTTTGTAAGTTTTAGCTTCAGTAAAATTGTCCAAATACATTAATTCTTCTTGAGATAAAACATCAAAAAGAGGAAATTGACTTAAAAATTCGAGTTTGGAGGTAGCTTTCATTATATGACTGTTTAAGTGAAAAAATGTAATGAAATAGCTTTAATACTATTGTTATCATTGTGAAATTCCGATTTTTTATTCCATATTAAAATTACATTAAAGATGAGTTGTGTATGATTTTTTAAGGTTATTTTTAATTTAAGTTATTGATAATCAATTGCTTATGTTTTTTTTGAAGTGTCTTTTGTGTATTTAATTTGCTAGGTTTGGCGAGATTTTGAGAAAAAATGATCTTATAATTGAGTTGGATTTACTTGAGAAAAATGAAATGCGGTCTCTATTGGGTGAGAAAGAAAAGATAATGAGTTAAGTCTAATGACAAAAAACAATTAAACATTTAAATAAAACATATTTGTGACAATTTTTTATAATGTATGTTTTACCCCAAATGGTCTATTTTTCCAAAAAGGGTACAATATGAAGGGAAGTCATATAGAAAAATAGTAATTTTCTGTGTTGAAAAAACTAATTTTTCATTACTGTTTTTAAATTATTAAAGAGATAATTATTTATTACTCATTTTTCTCTTTGTTAAAAAAAAAATACTCATAATGTATTGATAATGAGGAGTTTTTAAGAAAAAATCAAAATAAAGAATGTTAAGGAAATCTTAAAAGTGGCTTGATTTTTGCTTCCAAATCCAATATTATTCCAACCGATTAGTACTAAAATTTAAATTCGCGAAAAATCACAGGTATTTGTGACTATATAAAGTGGATTTTTCATTAAACAAACACCAATACTCACACTTTATTTCTATGAGACGAATGCTACAAAAGCCCTATTTTAAGGATAGAGCAATGAATAACCTATTTGGTTATTTATTGCTTTTGCTATTTATTTCAGTTGGCGGACCCCAAGTTTTTTCCAAATCAAATGATAGTAATGAAAGCTGTCTTTGGAGTTTAGAAAATGAAACCTCGACAGTAATTATGTATTCTCCTGAGAGGGGCACAATTACTCTAGATGGAAATAATGTTGTTCCTGCTGACTTTTCAGGTATAGATTATAATTCACTTAATTGTACGATGCCTCCTCAAATTTTGAGTATTGTAAAAAATGCTTCTAATTGTACTGAATCAACTGGAAATGTAACAGTAAATGTTGTGGGTGGAAACAGTAACTTTACATTTGATTTTTCTGGAGGAACTGTGTTTGAAAATACGGCAATTGGTTTAGCGTTTGGATCTTATTCAGTTACGATTACTGATATAAATGATGCGACTTGTTTTGTCGTGGAGAATTTTTCTATTACAAATGGAGATGGTCCGCAAGCAAGTATTATTTCTACTTCGCCAACAAGTTGTCAAAGTAATAATGGAACAGCTCAATTGTCTCCTGCGAATTTTGATTATGATTGGTGTGATGGAGGGACTGGTTCAGTAAGAAATGATTTATTAAGTGGAGTTTGTGGAGTGACGGTGACTGATCCTACGACTGGTTGTACTAATATTTTGGAAGTAGAAATTATAGAGGATAATCTTTTAATTCTAAACCCAATTGTCAATAATAATCCAGGTTGTGGATTGGCAAATGGAACGGTTGTTTTGCAGGTGACAGGTGGAAGTGGTTTTCCTAATTATTCTTTCCAATGGAGTGATCCTAATTCATTTAATAATCCGATTCGAACTGATTTGCCAGGAGGACCACTATCAGTAACAGTTACTGATAGTGGTCCTAGTGGTTGTGAAAAGATTAGCAACTTTATTCTTCTTGAAAATGTAACTGAAACGGCAACGATTACCATTCAAAATATCGATGATGTTTCTTGCCCAGGGGATGCTAATGGAAATGTTCAATTTGACGTGACGACTGATACTGGTTTTGCTTTACCTGCAACTGATCAAATCATTGATGGTGCTGGAAATATTTATCAAAATGGTTTATTGCCAGCAGGTGAATATTGTATTGAAGTGACTGATGGAAATGACTGTGTTGCAGGAGGTGCATGTTTTACAATTGGAGCACCTGACCTTATAACTCTAGATGTAGCAGCTTTTCCAACAACCTGTCCTCAAGGTGGTACAATTAGTTTGACTGCCACAGGTGGAAGCGGGAATTATAGCTATGATTGGGCAGATTTAACTGGAAGTAATGATCCACAAAATAGATTTGATTTGTCTGCTGGAACTTATGGAGTGACAGTAACTGATGATAATACTTGTAGTGTCGTAATGAATAATATTGTTGTGGCGGATGGTTGTACGAATTGTACAGCTGATGCAGCACCCCTGAGTGCAGATTCGACAGATATTTGTTTTGATGGTTTACCAATTGTGATTTCAGTTTCGCAAAATGGACCATTTGGTATTCCTGCAGGATTTCAAAAATTATTTATTTTGACATCTGGCTCGGGTTTAAATATTTTGCAAACTAATATTTCAGGTGAGTTTCAAGTGAATGCTCTTGGATTATATACGATTCATTCAATGGTTTTTGATCCGTCTACTTTGGATCCAACGAGTTATTCAAATGCATTGGATTTGAATGCAGATTTATTACAAGGAGGGGGAACTATTTGTGCTTCGCTAAATATAAATGGAGCGGAAATTACTTTGGTGAATTGTGTGGATTGTGAATTGCCACAAATTCAAAATATTGTAATAATTGAAGCTTCTTGTGGAAATTCAGATGGAAGTGCGTCGGTAAATGTAGTTGGTTCAAGTACTTATAATTTCCAATGGTCCTCTGGTTCAAGTACAACTAATTCAAATATTGGATTGGAAGCAGGAGCGTATCAATTTACAGTTACGGATGATATGAATTCTAACTGTTTTATTATAGATTCCTTAATTATAGGAAATGTAGATGGACCAAGTTTAAGTATTTCTTCTCAAACACCTTCAAGCTGTTATGCAAATAATGGAACGGCTGTATTGCAACCACCAACCAATTTATTTGATTGGAGTGACGGAACAAGTGGTGCATTTAGAAATGATTTAGCTCCAGGAATAAAAATCGTAACGGTAACTGATCCTGCAACTAATTGCATAAATATTTTCGAAGTATTTATTGAGTCGATTCAATCTTTGGATATTCAAGTTGATATTGAGCAACAACCTGATTGCCAACTAGATAATGGTTCTGTAGATATAATTGTTACTGGTGGAAGTACTACTTACACTTATATCTGGAGTGACAATCCAAGTTTGGATATATCGAGTAGAAATGACCTTTTTGCAGGAGTTTATACAGTTGTTGTAATAGACAATGGACCGGATGCTTGTATTGATTCAGTTTCATTTACTCTTTTAGATAATGTGGCAGGTGCTACAGTTACTATTTCAAATCCAAATAGTGAAGTCTTTGTAACCTGTGCAGGAGATACTGATGGAGAGGTTCAATATATGGTTTCGCCTGATGCAGGATTTGCCATGCCGGCTACTGAAATGATTTTGGATGCCAATGGAGATACTTTAACAAATGGACAATTGGCAACTGGAAGTTACTGCGTAGTGGTGATGGATGGAAATGGTTGTTTGGCAGGTGAAGATTGTTTCGAAGTTTTAGATCCTGAGCAAATTGAGATTAACCTTCAAGTAACTGATGCTACATGTGATGATCCAGGAGGTATTTCAACTTTAGCATTTGGAGGAACTGGATTTTTGCTTTTCGATTGGGCTGATTTGCCTAATCCAAGTGATCCTCAAAATAGATTTAACCTTGCTCCAGGACTTTATTCTTTGACGGTAACTGATCAAAATGGTTGCTCTGCAATTGCGGATAATATTTTAGTTCAGGATGATTGTATGCCTGATATGTGTCCAACTTCAAGTGAGGAAAATATTTCCATCTTAGTAAGTTCAGTTGATTCATTTTGTGTGGTTTTAGATTCTTGTTTTGTGGATTCTTTGACAACCTATTCATTGTTGAGTGGAGGTGTGAATGGAGGTTCCATATTTGGAGATTGGGTTTTGGGAGATAATGGATGTTTAGTTTATACAGCAAATGATACAGCTGGAGATTCGGTGGATACGATTTGTGTAACAGCAAATTTTAATAATCTTGTTGATACAACTTGTATCATTATTTCAGTCATTCCAGTTTGTGATTCGGCTGGAAATATTATTGTAGAAGATTCAATTACACTTGTAGCGGATGATTGCGTTGCAGGTACAGATTATTGTTTGGAAATTGAATTAGCACAAATACAAAGCTTCAATCTTACCGATAATGGACAGCTGATTAATATTGGTATGCAAGGATGTAATTTTGATACCACTTATTTTTATTCCTTAGCTGCTTTTATTGCAATCGCACCTGATGGACCATATAGTTTAACTTCATGGAATTTTGATAACAATACATTTACAATTAGTTCATTTCAAACTGTGATGCAGTTAGTAGATTCAATGAATGTTTGGGATCCAAACGGAAACTGGATTCTCGATGGTTCAATTATCATTGGAGGAGCTTCAGGGGTGAATTATGGTTCTTTGAATTTAATTCAAATTGCTACGGGGGCAACTACAAATCTAGATGTTGATTTAAATCAAATTCCAAATGGGACATTGCTCACTTTGGATACGGGTTTTCATGAGTTAATTATTACTGACCTGGTTACAGGTTGTGCAGATACTTTAATTGCTGATGTGATTTGTGATGATTGCCCAGTTGTTTATAATGGACCATCAATTATAGTTGGAAATGATTGTAATGATGTAACTGATTTATGTTTGGATATTCCTTTCCAAAAATTCTTATTCAACTATGAAGTTTTAGATAATGGAACGACTTACGGAGGTATTCGAAAAGGATGTGGATTTGATACATTGTCAACATGTTATCTAGTTTCTGCTTTGCCCGATCAAGGAATGGCTGGCCCATATTCAATTGATTCATGGGCTGTAGGGGGTATTACTTTTTCCGCTAATTTTAATTCACTTCAAGAATTACTCAACTTGATGAATGATTGGGATCCAACTGGAAACTGGATAATCGATGCTAACTCACAAACTATTTGTGGAGGAACTCCAGGACAAAATTATGGAGAGATGGAGATCACTCAAACCAACACAGGGGCAATTGCATTGCTCGAACCTGATTATGTGGTTTTGACTTTCACTTCTGCCATTGAATTGGATACTGGTTTCCATGAAATCATATTAATTGATACTGTTTCTGGATGTACTGATACTTTAAATATTACAATTGACTGTGATGTGATAACTGGAGGTATTGATACTTTGCTTCAGGTGATGGTGAGTCAAACTGATACGTTCTGTTTTAATTTAACTGATACGATTGTTAGTGCGATAAATTTTTGTCCTGAACTTTCGGATGGAAATGTTTCTGGTTTTGGTTTTATTCCAAATACAAATTGTATCGAATACACAGGAACTGTCATTGGATTAGATACTTTCTGTATGGTTTTCACCTACATAGATGGAACGATTGATACAGCTGGAATTGTGATACAAGTAATTCCTGAACTATTTTCAGGAGATACGATTCCGCTTGGTGTTTTAATCAATAGTGTTGAAACATTCTGTATTGATACATCAACTTTTTTAGCTCCAATAGATACGATTTATAACTACTGTGAAAACTCATCAGGGACTTTTACAGATGTAACTATTATCGAACCGAATTGTATAGAAGTCTTGGCTTTTAATGTTGGAGGTTTGGATACAGCTTGCATTGTAATATGTGATACGATGGGAGTCTGTGATACAACGATCTTCTTAATAGATGTTACTCAACCTGAATTAATAACAGTCTACGATACTACAACGATTACGCAATCGGGAACCTATTGTCCGGATACAACACAACTCTATGGAGTAATCAATAGTATTACTAATATTTGTGATTCACTTTCAGGTAATAATGTTGAATTTGAAGTAATCGATTCGACTTTCTGTATTGATTTTATTCCGCTCACATTGGGGACAGATACCGCTTGTATTGTCATTTGTGATGACCTAGGAACTTGTGATACGACAATTTATATTTTGACGGTTATCAATCCTATTGATACTATTATTGCTGTTGATGACGATACGATTACTTATACAATTAATCCAATTACGATTGATATTTTTGCTAATGATACCTTTGATCCTGATTTCTTGATTTTTGGAATTATCACAGGAGTGAGTCATGGAACTTTAGTTAATAATCCGGATGGTTCATTTACATATTTAGCTGAAGCCGGTTTCTGTGGAGATATTGATTCCTTCACGTATTTCATTTCCAATGGAACAATTTCGGATACCGCCACGGTAACCATAGAAGTCCTTTGTGATGAAATATTTGTCTTTAACGGATTCTCTCCAAACAACGATGGAGTAAATGAAACGCTTGAAATTCAAGGCATTAATAATTTTCCGAACAATGTGGTAAGTATTTTTAATCGTTGGGGAAATCGAGTTTATTTCAGAGAAAGTTATACCAACGATGATCCTTGGATAGGAAATTTCGAAGGAAAAGATCTGCCAGATGGTACCTATTTCTATATCGTTGATGATGGAGAAGGAGCTAAATATACAGGGTGGTTGCAGATTAGACGATAGTCACTTCGACTTCGATAAAGAAAAGTCTTTTATGGTGGGGATTTTGAGCTAGGGGGGGCTGGCTCGCTATTCCCATCATTAAAAGACCCATAATAAAGATAATTAAACGATCTCATCGTTGGCCTACAATTACGGGTATGGTTTTTGGCATTAATCCAATATATCCCTCAGAACAGTAAAAAAATCACTCAACTCAAACCTATTTTAGCCTTTCTCCCTCAAAAAATGATTGATTTCTCTCCCTACTTTTCCCCTCTTTTTTTATGAAAAAAACATTTAATAAACTGATTAGTAGTTTTTTATAAATGCCAGTAATTATTAATCTATTGGATTTTTATAAAATGAAATATCAAATTCAGTTTTCCTTAATATTTAATTTTTGATATACAACATACCTCATTTGTAAATACACACTCGAGAAAATGAAAAAATATTTACCATTATTTTTAGCCCTTTTTTTTCTTTCCAATAATATTCATGCGCAGCAAGATGCGATGTTTACCAAGTATATGTTCAACTCTTTGAACTTTAATCCAGGATATGCTGGGAGTAAGGAATATCTCTCGATGGTCGCGCTTTATCGAGATCAATGGTTAGGTTTAGAAGGGGCCCCAACAACTCAAACTTTATCTGTCCATACTCCATTCAAAGAGAGAGTTGGATTCGGATTAAATATAAGTAATGATAAAATTGGAGTGACAGGCTCGACTGTAGGAAGTTTAAGTTATGCTTATCGAATTCCTTTTGGAAAAGGAAAATTATCACTAGGGTTACAAGCTAGTTTTATGAATTACCGAACTGATTTTGGGGAGTTAAATTATAAAGATCCAAGGTCAAATGACTTATCATTTAGAGATGATGTAAACCTTTGGGCACCAAATTTTGGAGCTGGAGCATATTATTATTCAGATAAATTTTATGTAGGTTTTTCAGTTCCTCACTTAGTCAAAACAGATTTGAATGACGCTTCTGAATCTAATACTCGATGGGCTCAATTATATCGACACTATTACTTTACAACTGGAATGGCAATTCCAATTCGAGGGGAAAGTTTGATTTTTAAACCATCATTGTTGATTAAAAGCGTTGGACTTTTTGGCGATTTTACGTCAAGTTCAAGTAATCAAAAACCAATTGGAGCTCCAACAGAATTTGATCTTGATTTATCATTATTATTTTATCAGTCGCTTTGGGTAGGAGCTTCTTTTAGATCATCTTTTGAAGCGTTTATTGGAAAAACCAGTACAGTAGATTCAGCTGATTTGTGGGCGATGATTTATCTTAATAAAGGAGTAAGAGTTGGTTTAGCATATGATTTTACGCTAACTGAATTGAGAAATTATAACAAAGGTTCCTTTGAAATTATGTTAGGATATGACTTTTATTTCAAAAATAATCATATTGTAACTCCACGTTATTTTTAATTTTTTTTTGTAAAAAAAGAAAACATGAGTCATCCCGAATTTTGAATAAATCAAGATTCGGGATTTCTTTTTTAAGAAAAATTTTTAGAAAAAAAGAACCTCTTATAAATTTGGGTATTCAACCACACCAAAAAAACAAGAGGTCTCATGTTTAA
>CAJQQY010000099.1 GCA_905480595.1 uncultured Saprospiraceae bacterium
ATGATGGCACATTTAGACGAAAAGAATCACCCTCAAATAGGAGAGAATATCAAAGATTACGTGTGTGGATTTGAATATGCTACTCTTGATGATGCAGACGAAAGAATTGCCGCTTGTAAATATCTTTTTGATAAATTAAACCCAGAATGCATGGTAGATCCAGGTGGAAAAGGACTTCGAGTTAATATTGCGAAGAGCTGGTAGTACTTGGTTTATTCGCACCTTATTGACATCATGACAAAAAAGAAGGGATAAAAATTCAATTGAATCTTTATCCCTTTTTTTATTTGAAAGCAAAAAATTACTCTTCCTCCCCAGAAGTTTTCACCTCTTTTCCTCCGTCTAGTTCATCTTGCCATTTTTTCAATTCATCCAATTTTCCAGCCACAGCCATTCCAGCTTGTTTTGGCCAAGTTGCAGGATTATGAGAATTATAGCGACCACCTGCTTCCGCAAGAATAGCTTTTAATTTTTCAACAGCTGTATTTTCTAATTCAGAAAAAGTACTGATACCAGCCGTATTTAGAATTTCTTCAATTTTTGGTCCGATACCTTCTACTATTTTCAAATCATCTTTAGCTGTAAAATCAGCAGCTTTGGCAGGTTCAGCAGGAGCTTCTTCTGTTTTTTCCTCAGCAGTTTCAGGAGCATTGAAACTTTCAACAGCTTCATCGATTTTTTCACTCACGACATGGGCAACAGCTTTAACTGTATCTACCACATCTTCCAATGTTTCTTCGATTTCAGTTGCAATTTTTTCAACGATAGATTCTTCAGCAGGTGCTTCTTTTTTACCTTTCATTTTCTCCGCCGCTTCTTTCAATTTTTCATCATCACCTGCTCGAGCCTCTTCTTCTGCTTTAATCTTTTCTTTAATTTTTTGAGCAGCTTCTCGTTTTGCTTCCCGAACTTTATCTTGTTCCGCACGGCGAGCATCTTTTTCAGCTTGCACTTCCATACGTTTTTCCAATTCAGCTTTCGTTTGAAGCATTTCTCCTAACTTCTCTTCTTTCGAACGAATACGCTCTTTGATCATCATGATTTTAGCTTCACGCAATTGAGCTTCCAATTGTCCTCCGCTTTGTCCAGCCTTTCTATCTTGAAAATCTAAATCACGTTTATCACGATTGATAGATTGTTCCATTTTTCCCAAAGCAGAAAGCAATCCATCATATCTTCTTTTTAATCTTTCAGAAGGAGTTGAGTTGCCACCCTGAGAATTTGACTCTCCACCGTATCGTTTATTTTTTACTTCTTTAAACAGGCCATCTAATTGTTCCCAAATGGTAGATCGATGATCTCGAGATAATTTAGTTTCCTTAAATTCTCGTTGCATTTTTTTCAAATCTTCAAAAATGCCATTTAGGTTCAATCCTTTTTCCAATCTCTCTTTAATTTCACCAAGGCCTGTTTTGAACATATTCATATGTTCTTCAGACTTTGCTTGAAATTCTTTATCTAAAGATTTTCTAAGTTCTTTCATTTTTCCAAACAACTCATTCGTATTGTCTCGCAAGTCATTAGCATGCTCTCGAAACAAATTACGATCACGAACTTGTGTCTGAACTTTCGCCCAGAAACCTTTAAGTTCTTCCCATACGTCTCCGCTATAACTTGTCAGCTGAGCCACTTTTTCTTTAATCTCTTGAAGTTCTGTTTGGTAAGTTTCATTTAATTTCGAAGATAAAACCATAAAGTGCCACTCAGTTTGAGCGCGCTGAATTAAGTCTCCTCTTTCTACTTTCAAATCTTCGGGCAAGAGACTTTCAGTAATTGAAAGTTCTTTTTCGGAATGAGTGAAACCTTCAGGGAATTCAATCTTGGTTCCATTACGCCACTCGTTAAGCATTTTTTGAGAAAAATCCTCGGTAGCAATAGTTTCGGGAAATATCCATAAATCAACTTTATTGTCTTGTGGTCGAAGTTGTAAGGCTATCAAAACCCTTTCATCTTGGGCATTTCTGCCCCAAAGTACTAATTTGGTCTTCATGTTACTGTAATAAAAATGTTTACAAAAATTATACTGTAGTAATTAGATCTTATTCGTTGGACGTTGAACGGTTTTCCGTTTGTTTGACGTTAGAATAAAATCTTTTTTTAAATCTAAAATTAAAAGTCTTGGTAATTTTTTACACCTTAAAAAAATAGGAAAGGTGGTTCTCGTTTGTCCTTGTTTTATTATTTTTTAAAATTATAAAAATACGGGGTAAAGGACAAATATTTTATAGTCGTTTATTTGACCTGAATGAATATACAATATTCGACAAGGAATGTCCAATGTCCAACTTTTTAACAAAACTAATTTATTAGTTCCCTTGGACATTGGTTATTCCTTGATCGATATTGGTTATTCAACTAAACCGTAATTCCTACCAAATTATTCGCAACTAAATATTGCGCAATCTGGATAGCATTCGTCGCAGCACCTTTTCTAAGGTTATCAGCAACTACCCACATATTCAACGCATTATCCGCTGAATTATCTCTTCGCAATCTTCCTACGAATACTTCATTTTTATTTTTAGAAAAAAGAGGCATAGGATATTTGTTATTCGCCACATCATCTTGAACAATTACCCCAGGTGCTTCACTTAATATTTTCCGAACTTCACCAATTTCAAAATCGTTGTGGAATTCCACATTTACGCATTCAGAATGTCCTCCTTGAACTGGCACTCGAACTGCAGTTGCAGTAATTCTTAAGCTATCATCGCTAAAAATTTTCATAGTCTCATTGACCAATTTCATTTCTTCTTTAGTGTAATCATTTTCCAAAAAGACATCACAATGTGGAATACAGTTATCTAAAATTTGATAATTGTAAGCCATCTCTTCTGGTGTTTTTCCTTCTTTTTCAGACTCATATTGATTCACCGCTTTTACACCTGTACCTGTAATAGATTGATACGTTGAAATTACCAAACGCTTCATTCCATATTTTTTATGCAAAGGTGCAAGTGCTACAACCATTTGGATGGTAGAGCAATTTGGATTAGCGATAATTTTATCATTTTCTGTTAATTCATCCGCATTAATTTCTGGAACGATCAACTTTTTATTCGGATCCATTCTCCATGCTGAAGAATTATCAATAACAGTTGTTCCTACTTCTGCAAATCGAGGAGCCCAATCTAATGAAACACCTCCTCCTGCTGAAAAAATAGCAATATCAGGACGAGCATCAACTGCAGCCTCCATGCTGATAACAGTATGATCTTTCCCTTGAAAATTAACGATTTTACCTACTGATCGAGCCGAAGCAACTGGTAAAAATTCTGTAATTGGAAAATTTTGTTCTTCCAAAACTTCGCACATTACTGTGCCAACTAAACCTGTAACACCTACTACTGCAACTTTCATGATTTAAATATTTTGATTTGATTTAGGAATGACAGATTTAAATCTGATTCCAATAGGTTAAAAAATGAAATTTGATTTATTTTACGATTAGAACCTTTCTACTTGATTATATATAACATCCATTAAGTAAAACTGATTTTACCTAAAAGTGTTACGTTCGACATAGAGATTCGAAAATTATTTGGAAAGGGATCGCAAATATACATCGAAAAACAATTAGTTACCTATTTTTGAGCATGAAACAGATACTTCTATTATTATTTTTCTTAGTTTTTTCCATATGTCTCTTAGCACAACTCTCAGAAGATTTCTCTGATGGTAATTTTTCAGACAATCCTACCTGGCTTGGTGATGACAATAATTTTATCGTCAATGGTGAGAATGAACTCCAATTAAACACATCTGGAGCTGATACTTCTGTGTTGTTCACAGCTGTAGAGGTACCTGACAGCACGGTTTGGGAAATAGATTTCAAAATGGAATTCGCTCCCTCAAATAATAATCGACTAAGAGTTTATCTTCAATCTTCCACAACTAACTTTCCAGATGTGGATGGATATTTTTTGGAAATTGGAGAAACTGGCTCAACTGATCGACTCACTTTATTTCGATCTGATGCAGGAAATAAAACTGAAATTGCTGCTGCTACTGAAGGTGCTTTGGGTAATAATCCTGCCATCGCTAAAGTTAAAATCACTCGAAATAAAACTGGTGATTGGTTCATTTTTGCCACTTATGATAATAGCAATATTTTCAACTTAGAAGCAACTGGTTCTGATGGTACTTATTTGGGAGGGAATTTATTTTTTGCGGTTTGGTGTAAAAATACAAGTACAAATAGCGAAGCTTTTTTCTTTGATAATATTGCAATTTCATCTTTGCAGCCTGATGTGACTCCACCTTCAGTTTCGCAAGTGACACCTCTTTCTTTGAATGAATTAGAAGTGTCATTTGATGAAGCGATGGATAGTTTGAGTGCTGCAACTGAAACTAATTATTTTGTCAATAATAGTATTGGAAATCCACAAACCTCAACGTGGATTTCGACTAACCAATCTAAAATTCTATTGACTTTCGCTGATCCTTTTACCAATCAAACTACTTACAATTTAGATATTCAGAATGTAAAAGATCAAGCTGACATCCCACTTATTGCAGCGAGTATTCCATTTACTATTGACTTTGAAAGTCCTGAATTAATTGATATAGTAACGATTAGTTCAACAGAGTTGGAACTAGAATTTAATGAACCAATCGAAACCACAACTGGTTCATTATCAACTAACTACACTATTGACAATGGAATTGGTAATCCTATAAATGTGGAAATTGACCCAATTGAACCGTTTAGAGTTTACCTTGAATTAGGAAACCCATTGAGCAATGGAATTGAATATGTTTTGACTGTTGCAAATCTTAAAAATCAACTTGATATCGAAATGAATCCACAAGCTTTTCCTTTTGATTTTTTGATTGGAGCAATGATTGAACCAGGCGATTTTGTAATTAATGAAATTTTGGCTGATCCATTATCAGGAGGAGGCGACTATGTTGAACTTTACAAT
>CAJQQY010000100.1 GCA_905480595.1 uncultured Saprospiraceae bacterium
AATCAATTTGATTTTTTCCATCAATGGAATATTCTCCTTCGAATTTGAATTCTTCACCATTGAACGCTCGATCTAATTTAGATTTCCAAGGATTGTCAGTTGAAAAATTAAAATCAGAAAGTTGAACTTCATCTTGAGGTATGTTTAAATTATAAAGAGCAAGTATTTTTAAAGCAGCGAGATTAGAATCAAGAATCTTATAATTTTTATCTACCGCAAAAATTTTATCAGTTGTACTATTGAATATAGATTTTACTTTTGCTTCATTTCTTATGAGCTTTTCTTCAAATTGTTTTTGTTTACTGATATCCTCTAAAATTCCAATTTGATAGGTCTCTTCTCCAATTTTGAAAACGGATCGAGTGGCCACTCCCCAAAAAACGCTTCCGTTTTTTCGTTTATACTGTTTTTCTATTTTAAAATTTTCGATTCTATCTTGTTCCAACAATTTCATTTTTTCAGTCATCTCATTTGTATTTTCATAAAATACAAATTTGGAACGATCATAGGTTCGGAATTCTTCGGGAGTACAATCGAACATTTCGCATATTTTCAAATTAAAACCAAGAAGTTGCTGGGTTTTAAATTTTCGAATAGTTAC
Organism: uncultured Saprospiraceae bacterium; assembly: GCA_905480595.1. Taxonomy (GTDB): domain Bacteria; phylum Bacteroidota; class Bacteroidia; order Chitinophagales; family Saprospiraceae; genus CAJQQY01. Next base: position 602 of record CAJQQY010000100.1, read on the forward strand.
TCCATTTGGACTGGAATCAAAAAGACTTTGGAATAATTTTTCATGTTCTAAAAAATCCTTTTGGATAAATGGACCTACTTCAAAATTTTTAGCCTGAAATGAGATTTCTGTAATTTCTCCTTTGGAATTTTTGATGGGATAAAGATTGACTAGATCAGTATATTTTTCATCTTTAATTAGATATACTTTTTTAAATTCTAAAACCTCTCCTGATAAAGCTTGGTCAAAAGCTTGTTTCCAAAATCTCAAATCTCTTGAAGGCAGCATTTTAATTCCTAATTCGAGGTGATCGATACCAAATAGAAAAGAATATTTTTGAGCAGAAGGATTGAAATATTTCAATCTATAATTATGATCTAAAACAAATATTTTATCCGAGGAGTGATTCAAGATATGAATTCCATAATCAGAGGATGTCGCATCAAATTTTTTTTCAAAATTTTCCATAAAGAGAATATGAAGAGATTTTAAAACCTTTTAAATAAAGGAATATATATCAATAACTAAATAATTCAGGCAATCTAAGATAGATCTCTAAATTATCGAAGTATAGTTTTTTAGTTTTACATCCAGTAGGTTGGATTTGTGGAAAAGAGCTTAGTTAATTTAGGTTCACTCTTCTTTTAACATTCTATAGATGGTAGATTTTCCAATGCTTAATTTTTTGGCTACCAATAAAACATCATTATCGTATTTCTCCAAATAATGATGAATAATTTTATGATTGTATTCTTTGATCGACATTTCTTTATCCAGAAATGATTCTCTGCTTCTCGGGCTATTAAATTGAATATCTTCTTGCTCAATAATTTTCCCTTCAGAAATCGCACCGGCTAAATCTATGATTGCTTTTAGTTCTCTAACATTTCCCTGAAAACTATAACCAATTAATTTTTCTTTGGCTTCCTTCGAAAGTGTTTTCAATGGAAATTTATTTTCTCGACAAAAATCTTTTAGAAAATGATCTGCCAAAAGGAAAATATCATTCCCACGATCTCGCAAAGGTGGCATTTCAATCGGTAATCCTAGCAATCTATAATATAAATCTTCTCTAAAATTGCCATTTTCAACTTCAGTTGCTAAGTTACGATGACTTGCCACAATTAACCTTGCATCGAAAGGAATATTTTGCGTTCCACCTACTCGAGTAATTTCTCTTTCCTGAAGTGCCCGCAATAATTTAGATTGGAGAGAAATATCCATATCCACAATTTCATCTAAAAATAGCGTTCCATTATTTGCCATTTCAAATTGACCAATTTTGCGAGTAGAGGCTCCCGTAAATGCTCCTTTTTCATGTCCAAATAATTCACTTTCTAAAAGGTCTTTTGGAATTGCAGTAACGTTGACTGCAATGAAATTTCCTTTTTTTCGATTTGAACTGTAATGAATGGTTCGCGCGACAACTTCCTTTCCTGTTCCAGTTTCACCTTGAATGGTAACTGAAATATTAGATTGTAGTGCTTTTGAAATTAACTTCTGCACTCGAAGCATTGGTTTACTTGTCCCAATTAGATTGTTAGAGATATTATACTTATCAACTAACTCATCTTTAAGGAATTCAACTTCTTCTTGTAGTTCGATTTGTTTTTTTAAGCGCTGTACGGTGAGGAGTAATTTATCTTTGGTATCATCAGCTTTTACAATGTAAAGGTATGCACCAGCTTTCATGAAATCTACAGCAACTGAAATTTCAGGCTGTCCAGATAAAACAATAATTCCAATATTTGAATTGTATTTTTTGATCGCTTCCATCACATCATAACCAGTCATATCTGGTAAAGTATAATCTAAAGTTACGATGATCGGGTTTAGGTATAAATTATCAATACATTCTTTTCCTGTAGTAAAAACGTGTACCTCATGTTCTGGATCTAATTCCAAAACATACTTAATAATTTTAATATATAGAGGGTCATCCTCTACAATAAATATTTTCTTCGGGGAGAATTTTCTCTTCATCAATTAAAGTTCAAAAGAACTAATTTTTAGTTCTTGTAATGTATTTGTTTTAGGACAGAGGGCTAGTATTTATTTTGACTATGAGTGCTCGTCAAAAAGTGGAGGCGTGCAAATTTAGGTAATAATCTGAATATTTAATTAAAATTCATTTCATTATCATAATTTAAAGGTGATTTTTCCTAGCATTGGCATAAGGATATCTTATGATTATTAATCAAAATTAAATGAATAAAATAGTCACAGTCGATGATAGTAATTTCAAAAAAACATTTACATGTATAGAGTTGAATTACAATTTGTTTTTTTGATTCAATTATAAAGTGTTTTAAATTAATGCTTTATAGTTATTAATTTTTTGTGATATAATTCGTTGTTTTTTCTAAAAAAATATTTTGAAGTTTTTTTACAAAAAAAAAAGTCACATTAATTGTTCTATTGATTGGTAGAATTACATAAAACAGCCCTTTTTAGGCAAACGATTTGCATACTAATTCAATTATAGATAATTACTATCCCTTCTAGTTTTACTCCTAATTAGCTTATCTGATTGTATTTTTTATGTTAAAAAAATCTCCCCGAATTTTTTCTAAAACACTATTCGAACATCTCTTTTTTTATTACTTTTTTTTATAACCATGAACTATTGGTGTTTTTGATTTATCTAAAATCAAAATGAGCTAATAGAAAAAATTAAAGAGAATGTCCAATTTTAACGTACTATCACTAGGTGAATTTATTCACAAAGAAGGAATTGATGTAGCCTTAGAATCATTTGCAGATTTGTATTATGATGTTACTTCAAAACATCAAAAACAAATGAAATTAATAATGGTGACGAAAGGAACCTTGTTAGATTATATTGAACAAAAGGCTGAGATTCTTGGAATCAAAAAAGTTATTGAAATCGTTTCGTGGAGCGAGCAAGAAGAAATTGAAGACTGGTATAATAGTGCATCTGTGATGTTACTACCTTCTAAAGATAATATTACCAGACTTATTTCAGAAGCATTTTCATTTGGATTGCCTGTTGTTTGTTATGAATCTGAAGAATTAGATGATACGATGGATCCAACATGTGGAATGATGATCGAGTATGATAGTTTTCAAGAAAACGTAATGGGATTTTCGGAGGTTTTGAGAATGTTATATTTTGATCCAGAAGCGAGGAAGATTTTGAAAAAAGGAGCGTTGAAAAAATATGAAACTCAATTTTCTTGGGGTTATAAAGACGTAGCTGCATAATTAGAATTTTAAATTTTACTTTAGTATAAAAAAGGGAAGTGCAATCTTGGAAAAGGTTGCGCTTTTTTTTTGGAAATTTTGAACGACTAATGGAGAACTGTTAACTATTAACGATATGTGGGGTTAATCATTCACCGTTAACAGTTTACCGTTAAAAAAATTCCATTATCTTGTGCAACTCAATTTTTAAAGAAAACTATTTCCATTTTATCCAATGCCTTATACTGTAACCATTCCTTTTTTTGCTTTCAAATTACACTATACAACTGGTTCTCCGGGATTGACACCATTGCATGATCTTGGTCTAATGCGATTTTCGCAATCCCTCGAAAATGTATCGAAATCGTTTGCAAAGGATTATCAACGACATGTCACGAACAAAGGAAGGTTAAAAGAGATCATGGATCATTGGCAAAATGGAGACTTTATAAAATCTAAAGTTTTAGTTCCCATCCCAAAATCTCGAGATGGATTCTCTTATCCAAATATTGAATTGGAGTTTGATTTTTTTTATAAAAAAAATGAAAGAGGGTTTTGGTGTGTCGTTCCAGCTTTAAAATTGGAAGCGTTTGCAGAAACAGAGCAGGAAATAGAAACAAATTTGATTGGAATCATTTTGCAAGATTTTAGAAGATCTCGAAGACTGGGGTCGGTTCATGGGATCGTTGATGCGATATGGTATAATGAAATTGAATTGTTGAGACATGATATTGAAATAAAATTTCCTACACCAGCGGAGTTAGCGAATACGCAAGAGTTGCAAAGTGATGAATGGTTGCCCAAAGTAGCGACTAAATTGCAAATAGAAGAGAAAACAACTTATGGACGAGAGGCAGAAATGAATCGCTTGGTTCGAGCAATAAAAGGAAATTCTATTCGGAATGTTTTATTGGTAGGAGCTTCGGGGGTTGGGAAAACTGCATTAGTTTGGGAATTAGAACATCGAAGAAAAGAAGAGAATTTTCGAGGACAAATTTGGGAAACAAGTGCTTCCGTTTTAATCAAAGAATTAACTAAAGATACAGGTTGGCAAGACAATATCATTCCTCTTGTTAAAGAATTGACAACTAAAGGAGATATTTTGTTTGTTCGAAATTTATTAGAATTATTTGAAGTTGGAAAATATCAAGGGAACAGTATCAGCATCGCTGAATATTTATTACCGTATATCAGTAGAGGTGAGTTGACGATTATTTCGGAATGTACCAATGAAGAAAAAGGGATTATTGAATTACGTAGTTCAAATTACCTGTCTAATTTTCAAGTCATTTCTATGGAAACTCCTAAGAATGATTTGGAAGATATTATTTTGAAAAAAGTAAAAGATCTTTCAGCAAAAAACAAAATCAAACTTGAGGCAGAAGCCATAGAAGAAACTATTCGATTGAATAAAAGATTTACGCCTTATTCAGGTTTTCCAGGAAAACCTATCCGATTTTTAGAGAGCATCTTACTCAATCAAATTTCTGCTAAGGAAAGAGAATCTTTGATTGAAATCTCAGGGTCAAAAGTCATTGGTCATTTTTGTGAAGAAACAGGAATGCCTCCTTTTATGGTTGACCCCAATATACCCATGCATCCAAATCAAATTAAAGCTCAATTTAATAATGCGGTTTTTGGACAAGAGAGTGCTGTAGAAAGTGTGGTCAATATGTTAAGTACTGTAAAGACTGGTCTTTCTAAAACAGGAAAACCAATTGCTTCTTTTCTTTTTGTTGGACCGACTGGAGTTGGAAAAACGGAATTGGCAAAAGTACTTTCAGAATTTATGTTTGGTAGTCGTGATCGAATGACTCGATTTGATATGAGTGAATATTCGAGTTATGATGCGGTGAGTAAATTGTTAGGATCTGGATTTTATTCAGATGGATTATTGACTTCGACAGTTCGACGAGAACCATTCTGTGTTTTACTTTTTGATGAAATAGAAAAAGCGCATCCAGATTTTTATGATCTTTTATTGCAAATGTTGAGTGAAGGAAGATTGACGGATAGCCGAAGAAAGTTAGTGAATTTTTGTAGTACCATAATTATCATGACTTCCAATATTGGAGCTGCGGCAATGCAAAGAAGAACGATTGGACCGGAAAATAAAAATCAGAATAAAGAAATTTCACAAAGGTACTTGAGAGCTGTTCAAGATTATTTCAAACCTGAAATTTATAATCGAATTGATCAAGTTATTCCTTTTGAACCACTTTCGCAAGACACCGTTCGTTTTGTGGTGGAAAGGGAAATCGAAGCGCTCAAAAAAAGAGAAGGAATTCGTTACCGAAGAATGGACTTATCGATTGAGGAAGAAGTCTTGGATTATTTATCGAAAAAAGGTTACGATAGTCGATATGGTGCCAGGTATTTGCAGAGAGCCTTACGCCAAGAATTAATTATTCCGCTATCCAAAAAAGTGAATGTTTTTGACTTGGACGATCAGTTGATTGTGAATGTTACTATGAAAAATAAGAGCATTGAAATTATAGTTGATTCTGATCCTTTGGGACTAGATCTACTTTTTGAAGAAATTGAGAAATTCGATTATGCCGACTTGACTGGAGAGTATCGAAGGCAAATGCAGAAGTTTCAATCAGGCTTTTTGTTTACTCAATTAATGAGTGATTTGGATATTTTGATTCGAGAAAAAAATAAATTGGGAGAAAGGTTTTGGGATGAAAAGGGTAGGTCAGAAAGATATTCTATTTTATTGAATTTAAAATCTGAAGTTGAAATTCAAGCCATGGTGATGGAAGAATTAGAAACTAATTTTTCATTGGCTTGCATGGAGTTGCAAAGTTATAAAACGGAATGGACAGAACAATTGGAAAAATGGAAAGAAGATTTTTTCGATTTGAAAGTGAAAAATTTGATGCAAGCTAATCCAAAGAATGGGAATGGTAGGGTAAGGATTTATGGAAAAAATATCCAACCGTTAATGGACTTTTATATGGAATTTTTTATCAAAAAAGGATTTGAGTATTCTATGCAAACGGTATGGTATCGAGATAGTTTTTACAATGAAAAAATCGAATCAACTAATAAAAAAGGAAAAGTACATTTAGTTGCTCGAAAGGAATATTACGTGAGAGGTTGGATAGGTAAAAGTGATAAGAATTTAGAGCCAGAAGAATCACAAGATATTTTTTGTGGAGTTGATTTTTTAGTAGTAGGAAAATGTCCAAAGTTATATTTAGAAAAAGAATCTGGTATGCAACGATGGAAAATGGCTCCCAAAGAAGAGTATATTTATATTTCAGAAGTAGTGGATATCAATGCTCCTTTTCCTGAAAATATTCATAAGAAATCTTTTTTCGATTCCCAAAATCAGTTTAGATTAGTTGAACCACTCTTCTTAGAAGATAAGAATTTGAATATAAAAAGAGAAGTCATCAAGGGGAATTATCTTGACTTGATAACGCCTATTTTGGATAATCGATTTGAGTTATCTGTAGATTTAGCTGTGCTATAAACTTTTGAAAAAGGTAGATTTTATATGGTGATTTTTTTTATGTTTTGAAAAAAAAGATTAGTTTTGCTCACCCTAAACGGAAAAAAAACAAATCCTCAAATTATAAATACCCACAGTTTATACATATCACGTAATTCAAAATCCGATTTACACACCTTTTTGTGTGGCAAAAAAAAAATACTTAATTCCATACTTGTACTTTCAGGAGTTTACTCCTTCGAGATATTTATCCCGTATGAACACCTTCGTCACCTGGCTCGTATTCTCCTACGCTGGGTGGCGTTTTTTTTTGTAAAAAATGGATATTCAAAAAAATATTAAGAGTGAATCTCTTTCAACTTACGCAACAACTTCATCATCTTAATATTTACCGAAGGGCTAACATTAAAAAAATGACCATTGATTGTAATCCAATCTTTTTCTTTTTTGATGGAAGTGATTTCGTGGAAGTAAACCTTTTTTGCCTTTTCAAAATGAGCTTTCCAATAAATTCCTTTTTCCGTCAATGAAAATCCTTCTTTGCAAGAACCAAAAATAGTTTGGTCAGCAATCAACATAATCTTTTCATCTTTATCTGGAAATAAAAATGCGGTACTTGCATTCCGCAATTTTTTCACCGGCATGGTGACAAAATCAATGTAGAAATCCTCTTTTTCATTTTCTAAATTCAAATAATCCAACATAAATAATTGCAAATCGACAGTTTCCTTTTTTGTATTATGGTAAGCCAAAATCTCCTCAGATAAGTAGGTCGAATTTAAATCTTTACAAAAAAGAATAGTGAAATGATCCAGCAAATTATTGAAATTTGAAGCTAACATTTCATCAACCTTTCGTTGCACATTTCCATCTTGATTTGCATGGATAGAGTAGGCTTCTTCGGCAAGTTGATTGAGACGCACTTCAAAGTTTTTTCCAAAATCAGAATCATAAAATCGTTCTAAATATTGGTTGTACTTTTTCATATCTTGCTCTTCCTGGATTCGTTCTCGAAAATCATTAAAAAAGTACTCTTTTAGGTCAGTTGCAATTGAATTGGTTTCTTTAAAGCTAAGAGGATATTGAACTTCGTAAGACTCTCGAGGTTCATTTTTTTTATGAAAGAAATAACCACAAGATTTGCAAAAAGCAGACTTAGCGGGATTGGAAGTATGGCAGTCTGGACAGGTCATTTTGTTTTGATCAATAACTTTAGTTCCGCAATTGTGGCAAAAGCGAGCATCAGCTAAAATAGAAGTTTTACAGTTATTGCATTTTTTCATAATCGCTGCGAAAATAGTTAAATTTTGAATTGGATAGGCTTTTTTTTTTTTGAAAAGATTGGTGAATTTTGATTAAAAAGCAATGAATTATGGATTTAAAAAGTATTTAAAGAGAACAAACTTCTTAAATTCCTGTTTAACATTTGACCTTGGATATTCTTATTACCCTAAATAGGGTATTTACAGTATTTCGAATTATAAACATTTGTTATATTGAGGCAAAGAGATTAACTTTGTAGAGAATCTCAAGACACAAACTAATAATCCTTTACGAACAAATCTCGCTAACCCATGAACTTGAAACGTCATTGCTTAATACGTTACTCACTTCTTTACGTATTTACATTTATCATATCTAATTCTTCTGTAATTATTGCACAGCAATCTGTTGGTGGCATACCTGTCAGTTTTTTACCAAAAAATCAATCTGCTTTTTCTAAAGCAAGCAAGGTGAAGAAGGTACCTGCACTTAATATGACTCGGTTAAAAAAAGAAGATAAAGAGAATTCCTCTAATCGATTTGCTGCTCCTGTGGATGTAAATTACACTCTAGAAAACTCAGGAGAATGGGTGGATTTGGATGATGGAGGTCGAGTTTGGAAATTAGAAATCAAAGCAGATAATGCTCTTGGACTTTTCATATTTTATAAAAATTTCTTCTTACCAAATGGTGCTAGATTGTTTGTTTATGATGAAAATCAAAAACAACTTTTAGGAGGTTACACTTACCTGAATAATTCTAATTCTGGAAAATTTATGACGGGAATGATTGAAGGGGAAACTGCTGTCATCGAATACTTCGAGCCATGGTATGCAAAAGGTCAAGGTCGATTTGAAATCAATCGCATCATGCAGGCGTATGATCGAGAAAAAATCGTTTCAGATTATCCTTTTCAAAATTATACTGGTTTTGGAGAGTCTTTGCCTTGTCATACAAATGTTAATTGTGAGATAGGTGATGATTTCGATGATCAAAAGAGGGGAGTGGTTAGAATGTTGACAGTTTATAATACTGGAATTGGTTGGTGTTCAGGTTCTATGATAAATAATACTAATAATGATGGAAAACCGTATGTTTTGACGGCTAATCATTGTGGGTATTTGGGGGCAAATATTCCAGATTTTTCACTTTGGAGATTTGATTTTAATTATGCCTTTCCAACCTGTGCAAACGAGACAGAAGAACCAGCTTTTCAGTCAATTTTAGGCTCAGAGGAAATTTCAAGAGCAGAGGATTCTGATTTCTTATTATTGGAGCTTTCGACAAATGTGCCTTCTTCTTATAATGCTTATTTCAATGGATGGAATCGATTGAATACTCCTGCAGAAAATGGAACTCAAATTCACCACCCATTTGGTGATGTGATGAAGATTTCTGTGGATACTAATACTTTGGAAAGTTACCCTTTTTTGACGATGTGGGGAGGCGGAGTGATTACTCCACCACACTCTCATTGGAGATCAGTATATGATTTTGGAACTATTGAAGGAGGATCATCTGGGTCACCAGTCTTTAATCATAATGGATATATAGTAGGACAGCTTCACGGAGGAGTAGCTAATTGTAATCAATTCATAGTTTATGATGGAAAATTTTCGGTGTCTTGGGATGATGGAGCAGATTCTACTGCTCGATTGAAAGAATGGCTAGATCCAATAAATACTGGATTTACTCAATTTGCAGGAATTGAAAACCCTGCACTATCTAATAGTTCAACAGTTTTAGGAAGCATCAATAAAGAAAATGGTTTACCTGTTCAAAATGTAGATATAAATATTACTGGTTCTGAAACTCTTACATTTAATAATCAAGCGGATGGAACTTTCGAAGCTTTT
>CAJQQY010000101.1 GCA_905480595.1 uncultured Saprospiraceae bacterium
AAGTTTTATGTCTTCACTCATAGTTTTACGATAAAACAGAATTTATTTGAAAAGAAGTATATTTTAGAAATTACGAGACCGATATCTCATTTTCTAATTCTGCTCCATTTTCAAAACTAGTAATATTTTCTATCGTTACCGAAGCAATATTTTCCAAAGCCTCATTAGTTAAAAATCCTTGGTGAGCAGTAACAAGTACATTTGGAAATGCCATCAATCTCATAATTTGATCATCAGTAATTATTTTCTCACTAAGATCTTGGAAAAAAATATGCTCTTCCTCTTCGTAAACATCAATTCCTAAATAGCCTAACCTTCCTTTTTTTAATGCTTTAATAACTGCTTTGGTATCGACTAAACCTCCTCTACTGGTATTGATCAACATCGCTCCTTTTTTCATTTTGGAAAAAGTAGTTTTGTTCATGATATGATGAGTGTGATCATTTAGTGGACAATGCAAGGAAACAATTTCTGACTGTTGGAGCACCTCTTCGAAGGGAAGATATTCGATACCTTGTTTTATTAATTTTTTATTTTCATAAATATCAAACGCCACAACTTTGCATCCAAAACCTAGCATGATTTGACAAAATGCTTCGCCAATTTTTCCAGTTCCGATGACGCCAACTGTTTTCCCAAAAAGATTAAAACCAGTCAATCGATCAGCTGCAAAATTTCCTTCTCGAACTCTATTGTAAGCTTTGTGAGTTTTACGATTGAGTGTCATGATTAAAGCAACGGCATGTTCTGCAACTGCCATGGGAGAATATGCTGGAACTCGGACTACTTTGATTCCAACCGCTGCTGCTGCTTGCAAGTTTACATTATTAAAACCTGCACAACGCAAGGCTATTATTTGAACTCCATTCTGATGTAACTTTTCAATAATTCCTGCATCGACTTGATCATTTACGAAAACACATATTGCTTTGTAGCCTTGAGTAAGATTGACTGTTTGGTCATTTAGCTGTGCTTCGTAAAAATCTAATTGGTGATCTTGCTTGTTATTTTTTTCAAATGATTCTCGATCATATGATTTAGTACTGAAGAAGGCTATTTTCATTGATTAAATTTTCCGTGGCTTTTAGCTGAATTAAATGATAGTTTGATTATTTCTAATATCATAAATTTTGCATTTGAATCTTTCAGAGAATAGAATATTGCATTTTCAAAAACAGTCAATATTCTTAATCCAATATTTGATTTATCACTATGTCTCGATAGAAACTTTTGCTCATTAACATTATGGATAAACTCATTAAACCATCTGATACCTTCCAGTTTATTTTCAGAACTTAAGTCTGGATCAAAGATAATAGATCGTATCCCAACTGACACATTAAAAGAGACATCTTCAAGAAATCTTTCTTGATCTGGAAAAGACCATTCTACAATTTCATTTTTATAATAATCAAAAGTCATCTCCTAATTGATTTGAACAAAACTTTAAACATTCACATTCTCAATAATCGCAGCGTAGCCTTGCCCCACTCCTACACACATCGTCACCAACGCATACTTCTTCCCGGTCAAACTCAACTCCAATGCAGCCGAATAACAAATTCTCGCACCTGTTACTCCAAGCGGATGACCAATGGCAATTGATCCTCCATTTGGATTAATTCGAGGATCTTCATCAGCTAATCCCCACTCTCGAATGCAAGCTAAACTTTGCGAAGCAAATGCTTCGTTCAGTTCAATCACATCCATATCTTCCATCGTCAAACCTGCTTTTGCTAATGCTTTGTTAGAAGCTGGAACTGGACCAATTCCCATGATACGAGGCTCAACTCCAACGACAGCAGAGCTTACGATTTTTGCTAATGGTTTTAAATTATATTTTTTTACTGCATCTTCTGAAGCGATAATGGTTGCTGCTGCTCCATCATTTAAACCTGACGCATTTCCAGCAGTAACGGTTCCTCCATCTTCTGCTTTGCGAAATGCAGGACGTAATTTTGCTAGAGCTTCCAGGGTGGTAGTAGCTCGAATAAATTCATCTTTTTCAAAAATGATGGGATCTTTTTTTCGTTGTGGAATTGCGACTGGTGTGATTTCTTTTGCTAAACGTCCGTTCGCTTGTGCAGCTGCAGCTTTCATTTGTGAACGGTAGGCAAAAGCATCTTGATCTTCTCGGCTGATTTTATATTTTTCAACTAAGTTTTCGGCAGTCACACCCATTCCGTCGGTGCCGTACATTTCGTGCATTTTTTTATTGACAAAACGCCAACCGAAACTACTATCATGCATTTGTGCATCTCGACCAAATGGTTTTGAAACTTTGGAAATCACCCATGGACCACGAGTCATGTGTTCAACTCCTCCTGCGATAAATAAATCGCCATCGCCTGCTTTGATGGCTCGGTTGGAATGGATGATTGCTGAGAGTCCTGAGGAACATAATCGGTTGATTGTTTCGCCTGGAACTGACCAAGGAAGTCCTGCCAAAAGTGAACACATTCGAGCGACATTTCGATTGTCTTCACCTGCTTGGTTCGCGCAGCCGAAAATGACATCGTCGTAAGCTTCTTTTGGGATGTTTGGATTTTTTTCGACTAGTGTTTTGATGACGTGTGCACCGAGATCGTCAGTTCGGATCGTTGATAAAGTTCCTGTAAATTTTCCGATTGGAGTTCGGATGCCGTCTATGATATATGCTTCTTTCAATTTATTTTTGAGTTTTAAAGTTTTGAATTCTCGTTTTCTCTGTACTTTTTCCTTGATGAAAAGTAGCAAAAAATCAAGACTTAATTTTATTTTGAAACAGTTCTACATTTTCTCTCCTTTGATGAGTAAACTTGATTGAACTGATTCGTTTTTTAAATGCATAAATTTTTGTCTCGTATCGTCTTTGAGGAATTTGGCTAAATCTTCCTCCGAATTAAAAGAGATAAAATGTATTTCATAAGGTTCTTCTTCTGAACTTGAAATATAGTTTTCTTTTTGAGGTCTTAACCTATGAATAATCCGCCCATTATATTTCTCCATTAGTGGAATTGCGAAGTTTTCAAATTCATGGAAAACATTTTCTTTTCCTTCTTTGACAAAAATTAATTGGGTGAGGTAAATCATATTTATTGATTATTCTTCGATTACATTTTTACTACTTCGATAAACCGTGCCTCTAAAATAATAATAAATTTCGCCTGTTTCATTCATTACATTGACATCGAAGTCAGCCGTCTTGTGAGTGACATTTAATGGCTTTGCCTCTGCAAATAAAATATCTCCCTCTTTTGCAGATTTCGCGTAACTCATACTCCCATTTATCGAGACTGCTAATCGTCCAAATGAGTTGGAGGCAAAGGCAAAGGCACTATCAGCAAAAGCAAATGCAATTCCACCATGCAAAATCCCATAGCCGTTGAGCATTTCTTTTTTGACCGTCATTTTAATTTTGCAATGTCCTTCTTCGATGAGAATTGGTTCGATGCCCATCCATTGACTACAATAATCTTTGGACATCATTTTTTGAAAAACTGCTTCGGCGAGTTCATTTT
>CAJQQY010000102.1 GCA_905480595.1 uncultured Saprospiraceae bacterium
TTAAACATGAGACCTCTTGTTTTTTTGGTGTGGTTGAATACCCAAATTTATAAGAGGTTCTTTTTTTCTAAAAATTTTTCTTAAAAAAGAAATCCCGAATCTTGATTTATTCAAAATTCGGGATGACTCATGTTTTTTTCAAAAGTTAGATTAATTAACCTTGATAAGTGCTTTTTTAATCTCAAGTGGAGTAGCTCCTTCTTTTTGCATTCTAGAAGAAACCGTTGCTCGCTTAGTTCTTAACTCATGTTCTTCTTTTGTCAAAATTTTGGCTTGATCTCTATCCAAGATTCTTCGAATGGAAAAGTTAGTTTGTTGTTCGTTTCCACTCATCTTCGCTAAATATTTATCAATATCAGTCGCTTCAAGAGGAGCAATCTCTGATTCATTTTTAAGTTTACGTTGTTGAATCTTCAACATCTTCGCCGTTTGCGCATTAGTCAAATTATATTTTTCAACAAAAACTTGAGTGATTGCTTCAGCTGATGATCGATCTGTATCTCTATTTTTTTGTGCAAAAACACTAACCACCATAAAAAGCATTAAACCACTTAAAAGTATCTTTTTCATATTTCTTAGAATTAAAAGCCCAAATAAAGTTGAGACAACATTAATTAAATTATTTTTGCTAAAGTAAGGAGTTGAAATGGAAAATCTCAACTTTGATTGCAAAATGTAAAACATTTATTAAAAAAAGACAAAAAGATTTATGCTCATAATACAAGATAAACTCGTCAGCGATGATGTGATCAATAAACAATTCCTTTGTAATTTGAAGGCTTGCAAAGGTGCTTGTTGTTGGGAAGGCGATTTTGGTGCTCCGTTAGAAGAAGACGAAATTGAGATTTTGGATCAAATCTATGATAAAGTTGCCCCTTTTTTAACTGAAAGTGGCAAAGAAGCTATTGCTAAAAATGGTACCTCAGTCTACTACAAAGAAGCTGAAGAATTTGGAACTTCTTTACAACCGGATGGAGCATGTTCTTTTATGACTATCGATGAATTGGGAATCGCTAAATGTGGAATCGAACAAGCTCACAAAGCTGGAGTAATTGATTTTAAAAAACCCATTTCTTGCCACCTATACCCTATTAGAGTAGAAAAAGATGAACGAGTGAATTTTGAAGCGCTTAATTATGATGTTTGGGATATTTGCACGGCAGCTTGTGAATTAGGAAAAAAGGAAGAATTGCCAGTTTATAAATTTTTAAAAGAACCGTTGATTCGGAAATATGGGGAGGAATTCTATGAAGAGTTGGATGCAGCGGCGAAGCATTTAAAAAAATCTAATAAATCATTAGATTAATAACCATTTTATCTCTATAATAGTTAACACCTTCAAGGGCTCGATATTCGATATTCCTTATTGGATGTTGGATATTCAAAATTAGATACTCTTAAGTTGACGACATTCAATAACAAATCCCCTAACCTTTTCCCATTTTCTCCGTTTAAAACAAAAATTCATTTCAAGCCTCATTCCTTCGAAAACTCATAAATTACATGGTTTTTTTGATTTTCAGGCCTAAGAATGATACCTTTGCATGGATTTTTCAGAACCTACAAAATTTGACGTACTCCGTCAGCTTCTAAAACAGGATAAACATAAAGTATTGGCCTCAAAATCAGTACTTTATACATAAAATAAAAAAACATATATTTTAAAGTAAATCAATCAAAATTATAATACGAAATGGCGTTAATTGGAAAAATTAGAAAAAACAACTGGCTTTTGATTTTTGCTATCGGTCTAGGACTGGCAGCATTTATTATGATGGATTCTATGTCAGGTGATAGAAGTATTGGAGCAACTAGTGGAACTACCATTGGAAATATTGCTGGAAACAAAATTAGTTACCCTGATTTCGATAGACAATATCAAATTAGAAGTAAAAACTTTCAAAGTAATGATAGTTATGGACAGCGAGCTAGTTTATGGAACTATTTAGTTGAAAAATCAATCATCCAAAACGAAGCTGAAGCTTTAGGTTTAGGAGTAAGTACTAAAGAATTAAGAGATTTACAATTCGGTCCAGTTGCTAATTTGAGTCCATTAATGGCTTCTCGATTCCCTGCTGGTGGAGCTCAAACTCAATTCAACCCGAATCCTCAACCAGACATGGAAAGAATTAGACAATTCCAACAAATGATCGAAGATGACGGAGTTAATGGCGAGCCATTAAGTAAAGATTTTGTTGATTTTTGGAAAATGCACGAAGGTGAAGTAAGAAAAGAGCGTATTCAATCTAAATTGAATACATTGGTGACCAAGTCTATGTATAATCCTTCTTGGATGGTAGAAAAAGCATACGCTGACCAAAATCAAAGAATCACTTTCGAATATGTAAAAATTCCTTTTGATGAGGTTCAAGATAGTGAAGTTGCATTAACTGATGCAGATTTATCTAGCTACCTTAATGCTAATGCTGCAAAGTATATGCAAGATGAAGAAACTCGAAAAGTAGGTTATGTTACATTTAATGTAACTCCCTCTGCTAAAGATTCTTCGGATATAAAAGGTGAAGTTGCAGAATTAGGGAATGATTTCGCATCTAAAACTGATGAAGAAGATATCAATCTTTTTATCGAAAGTAACTTTGGAACTAGAGGTCAAGGGTGGTTAACTGCTGACCAATTGAACGAAGCAATTAAAACAAGTGCATTTGAGCAAGAAGTAGGATCTGTAACTACTCCATATTTAGAAGGAAGAGCTTACAAAGTAGCTAAAATTCTAAATAGACAAGTTTTACCTGACTCTGCAACAGTTCGTCATATCTTAATTAGTGATCCTAATTTACAACGAGGTCAAAAACCATTTGAAGCTCAATATGTAACTTGGGAAAAAAGAGCAGATAGTTTGAAGGCCGTTATCGAAGCTGGTGGAGACTTTACAGCTTTAGCTGCTCAGTTTAGTACAGATGGTGGAAGTAAGAATAATGGTGGCGTATATGAATATACTGCAATTAACCAATGGGTTCCAGAATTTAATGATCTAGCTTTCTTCAAGGGAGAATTAAATAAACTTTACTCTATCAGAACTGACTTTGGTGTTCACTTAATAGAGCCTTTAGGTAGAAAAATTATTACTGATACTGAAAGAGTAAAAGTAGCTTATCTAAGCAAAAATATTATTCCTTCAAGACAAACAACAAAAGCTGTCTACGCTCAAGCAACTGATTTTATTAGAAATAATAAAACAGTAGATGCTATGAAAGCAGCAGCAGAGGGTGATGCTAACTTAGAATATACTGTTTCAAACCCAGCAACTACAAATGATTATAATGTTCAAGGTCTTGGTTCAAACGAAGATTCTAGAAAAATGATCAAGTTTGCATTTGAAAATAGTGTTGGCGATGTTTCTTCTGATGTATATAGTTTCCAAGACCAAATTGATTTTTATGATAACAAATACATCGTTTCAGGTGTAGACATGGTTCAAAAAGCAGGAAATGCTTCTCTTGAAAGTGTTAGAGATATCATTACTCCTATTGTAAGAAACATGAAAAAAGGAGAAATCATTAAAGGAAAAATTAATACACAAGATTTAGCATCTATTGCAAGTACTTTCCAAACTGATTTGGATACTGCTTCGAATGTAAGCTTTAGCTCTCCAAATGTTCCTGGCCTTGGTCAAGAACCAAAGGTGGTAGCTGCAGCTTTTTCATTAGATCAAGGAGGTGTTTCTCCAGCTGTAATTGGTGAAAATGGAGTTTTCATTGTTAAAACTACTTCAAAACCAGCAGCAACTCCTCCATCTAATATTGCTTCAATTAGAAATACTATTCGATTGAATTCTCAAAATCAAGTGAGAACTGCGGTGATGCAATCCATGAGAAAGAATGCTGATATCGATGATAATCGCTCTACTTTCTTTTAATTAAGAAGATCAAAAAAATAACAGGATCATAATTGATCCTGTTATTTTTTTGATTTTACTTTATACTGTTTTACCTCTAATCTACTGAACTTCACTTACCGCAACCATTTATTATAGATTTCTTCCAAAAGCACGATCTAAACTGTTACATATTATTATTTTTGCATAATTATTGATTGATTTAACTATTAGGGGTCACCAAAAGAATCATCTACAAATTCATTAATTTTTAATGATTCTTTTAATTATGTCATTAATTTTTGAAAGCTCTTTTATTATAAATTTTTGAACCTTTATTATTTAACTTAAAACCCATTCCTATTATGAATATTGCAGTCGTTGGAACTGGTTATGTTGGTCTTGTTTCAGGAACTTGTTTTGCAGAAACTGGTAACAATGTAATTTGCGTAGATATTGACGCAAGCAAAGTAGAAAGAATGCGTAATGGCGAGGTGCCAATTTACGAACCAGGTTTAGAATTACTTTTTGAAAGAAATACTAAACAAGGAAGACTTCGATTTACGACTAATTTAGCAGAAGCAGTTAATCATGCTGAAATCATTTTCTTAGCGCTTCCTACTCCTCCAGGAGAAGATGGATCAGCTGACTTATCATATATATTAGGTGTTGCCTCTGAATTATCCAATTTAATTAAAGATTACAAAGTTGTAGTGGATAAAAGTACTGTTCCTGTTGGGACTGCTGAAAAAGTACACGCAGCTATCGCAGCAAATTGCGATGAATCTCTTTTTGATGTGGTTTCAAACCCTGAATTTTTGAGAGAAGGCGTTGCTGTTGATGATTTCCTAAAACCTGATCGAGTGGTAATTGGAACTACTTCTGAAAAAGCGCAGGAAACAATGCGTCGATTGTATGAACCATTCGTTCGTCAAGGAAACCCTATCTTTTTCATGGATGAGCGTTCTGCTGAAATGACTAAATATGCAGCAAACTCATACTTAGCAACTCGTATTTCATTTATGAATGAAATTGCTAACCTTTGTGAAATGACTGGTGCAAATGTGGACTATGTAAGAAAAGGAATGGGTAGCGATAATCGAATTGGAAAAAGATTCTTGTTCCCTGGTGTAGGATATGGAGGAAGTTGTTTTCCAAAAGATGTTCAAGCATTAGCAAAAACAGCTGCTCAAAATAATTACGAGTTCAAAATTTTGAACTCAGTAATGAATGTGAATCGTTTGCAAAAAAATATCTTATCTGCGAAAATCTTAAAATATTTCGGAGATGATTTGACTGGAAAAACGATTGCAGTTTGGGGTTTAGCTTTTAAACCAAATACAGATGATATTCGTGAAGCACCTGCTTTATACATCATTAGTGATTTGTTGAAAGCTGGTGCAAAAGTAGTTGCTTACGATCCAGAAGCAATGGAAAATGTAAGTGCTTTTTACAATGGTCAAGTTCAAATGGCTGATGATCAATATACTTGTATCGAAAATGCAGATGCCTTAGCGATCATCACAGAATGGAGTGTATTCCGTACACCTAATTTTGATCGAGTGGGTGAAGCATTGAATAACAAAGTTATTTTCGATGGAAGAAACTTATACGAATTAAAACGAATGAAAGAATTAGGATTCCACTACGAAAGTATTGGACGAAGTATCGTTGAAACTAAAGTTGAAGCGAAGTAATTCTTTCTGCTAAAAATATCAAACCGCAATCTTATTATTTTAAGGTTGCGGTTTTTTTATTGCCCTACCATAGAACGACTCAAAGCCGTGTCACGGTGGTAACGTCTTCAATATGTCATTTTAAAAATTAACTTTTTCAAAAACTGTAATCTATTGTGTAATTTTCCGTTCTGTTTCAGTATTTACTTTTTTATCAAAAAAACAAAACCAAACCATAAAAAATGAAGCGTATTATTTTTCCTATTTTTTTAGCTATTCTTTTTTTTAGCTGTAGCGACATTGAAACTGTCGAAGTAAAAGAAGGCGATGTAGTTATAGAATCCTACACTCGCAGTAAATCTGACTTTGCCAAACAAGGAACTTATAAACGATATTCTGTTGAGGGAGTTTTATTGGAAAAATCAGAATATAAAAATAATCAACTTCACGGAACACAAGAATTTTATTACCCTAATGGCCAAATTTCAGAATTAGTTAATTATACAAATGGTGTTCACGATGGTGAATTCAAATCTTTTTTTGAGAATGGGAAAATTTCGCAGGAAGCTACCTATGTCGCAGGAGCTTGGGAAGGAGAATTGAAAGGTTATTTCTCAAATGGAAAACTAAAAGAAGTTTTACAATTTAAAAATGGAAAAGAAATGGGGCCATTTAAAGAATATCATGAAAATGGAAATTTAAAAACTGAAGGCACCTACAATGGTACTGACCCAGATACTGATTTTGCACTCGAGCATAATGAACTCAAAAAGTACGACGAAAATGGAGATCATTACCAAACAATGGATTGCAACAATGGACGATGCACCACAACTTGGAAAAAGGAAGGAGTCGAAATTAATGTGGAGTAAAACCAAGAAATAAAATACTACTCGCAAGGTAACTTGAAGTCACCTTGCGAGTAAAACAAAAATAACAACAGCGTAAAATGAAAAAAATATTACCTCTCCTTTTTACTTTATTTTTTGTTCTGGAAAAAACTGATGCTCAAGTCGGAGGCGATCACATTTATGAATTTCTCAACCTTTCTAACTCAGCAAGAGTTACTGGTCTCGCTGGAAATTTGATTACAGTAAAAGATGATGATGTTGCTTTGGCATACTCAAATCCTTCTGTCCTTAATTCCGAAATGCATCAATCACTTACTTTCAATTATAATTTTCATCTTTCAGATATTAGCAATGGATATTTTGGTTATGCTCATCATTTGAAAAAACAAGACTTGACGCTTCATGGAGGACTTCAATACATCACTTATGGGAAATTTGATTTGACTGACAATCTTGGGAATGTCAATGGTCAATTCAAAGCATCAGAGTATGCTTTGACAATGGGAGCAGGAAAACAATTGTATGAAAACCTTTCAGTTGGAGCTAATTTAAAATTAATTAATTCTCAATTCGAATCATATAATTCTTTTGGAGTTGCGACTGACCTTGGAGCATATTATTCAGATTCGACGGGACGGTTTGGAGCAACTTTAGTTTTTAAAAATATGGGTTTCCAACTCTCAGCATATGAAGGAAAAAATCGAGAACCATTACCCTTCGATATTCAAATCGGCATTTCTCAACGCTTAAAACATTTACCTTTTAGATTTTCTTTTATTGGTCATAATCTACATCGCTGGAACATTACTTACGATGATCCCAATACCGTAGAATCTGTTTTCTTAATTGGAGACGGAGATCAAGATAATGAAACGCCCTTCAAGGATTTTGCAGATAATTTTTTCCGGCATGTAATTTTTAATGGTGAATTTCTTTTTGGAAAAGGAGAAATTATGCGCCTACGAATTGGCTATAATCACATGATGAGAAGAGAACTTTCGGTGACTAATTTTAGAAGTAGATCTGGTTTTTCTTTTGGAATTGGAATGAAAATTAAAAGATTTAGAATTGATTATGGACGAGGAATTTTTCACTTTGCAGGAGGACTGAATCATTTGAGTATTTCGACAAACATGAAGGAATTTAGAAGGTAGTTTTTGAATAACCAATATCAAACAAGAAACGTCCAATATTCAACCGACTTCATTTGTGGTAAGTTGGGAATTGGGAATTCCTTGTTCGATATTGGTTATTCAGTCAATTTCCCATCCATACTTTTTCCAATCCTCCTCATAATCTATATCCGAAAGCTGTGGCAAAAAGAAACACCTTTTCTCTAAACTAGCCATCCGTAAAAGTGTTTTTGGAAAAACAGTTTCCTTACTCCATTCTATCTTTTCAAAAATAGAAGGTTCAAACGAATTCATTCCCAATAAATAATATCCTCCATCAAAAGTTGGTCCGATAACAAAAGGATACTCATCCAATTTATCAAGAGCCGTTTTCACAATCTCAGGAGTCAACGATGCACAGTCACTTCCAATAATTATTGCCTTTCCATTTTTTTCCAAAACCTCTTTAAAAGCATCAGACATTCGACTTCCCAAATCTCCTTGCGATTGTACTTTTTTATGAAAAGAATCAGAAGACCATTCATCCTCATTTTCAATAAATGAACTATAAAACAAAAATCGTTCGGCATCAACTGCTCGAACGACTTTTTGAGTATGTCCTAAAAGGGCTTGGTAAATTTTTAGCGCTTGATCATCTCCAACCGTTGCTGCTAAACGAGTTTTTACTTTCCCCTTTTCAATATTTTTAATAAAAATTATTATCGCCACCTTTTTAACGGTTAAATGGTGAACGGTGAATGGTTAACCCCACATAGTGTTAACCGTTAATCATTCACCGTTAATCGTTAGTTATTTTACTTACTCTTTTCTTTTTTCTTCTCTTTGTCTTCCAATCGGACTTGCATCCCTTCTTTTAATTTTCGAGAAATAGCGGAATATGGTCCAGAAACTACTTCTTCTCCTTCTTCCAGTCCAGAAAGAATTTGAATATTTTCATCATCTTGAATCCCTGTTTTCACTTCTACCATTTTTACAGTATCAGCTGACATCACGAAAACTACTTCTTTAATTTCATCCTCATCTTTCTTCTTTTTTACTTCCTCTTCGTCCTCATCTTTTTCCTCCTCACGAGTAGTTACTGATTGGATTGGAACACTCAATACATCTTGCTGAGTTTCAGTATTGATATCAACCGACGCAGACATTCCTGGACGGAAAGGAAATTTTTTCCCTTTCTGAACGATGTCTTTGTATGAGTCAGGATCAATTCTAATTTTCACAATAAAGTTAGTTACTTGATCTGTATTCAAGGAAATTGAAGTTCCAGTATTGCTAGCTGAATTAGCAATTTCAGTTACCTTTCCAATAAATTTTCGATCCAAATAAGCATCCACTTCAATCTCTACTTCGTCTTTAAGAGCTACTCTCAATACATCATTTTCACTCACATCAACTTGCACTTCCATTGAATTCAAATTAGCGATCCGCATGATTTCAGTTCCTGTCATTTGAGCTGTTCCTACGACACGTTCCCCTTGCTCAATATTCAATTTAGAAACGATTCCACCCATAGGTGCATATATCGTAGTTCGCTTCAAACTCGTTGTCATTTCTTTCAAACTTGCTTGCGAACTTTTAACAGTAAACTCTGCTGCTCGTTTGCTTTGTTCTGCTGACTCGACATTTGCTTCGGCAGTTTTTACATTCGCCTCAATAGATCTAAAGTTAGCTTGCAACTGCTTCAATGCTGCTTCTGAATTTTCAAAATCAGCTTGTGAAATTACTCCTTCTTTATGCAGTAAAACATTTCGATTGTGAATATCACTTTGGTTTTCCACCTGAGATTTGATTTGTTCTAGTTGAGCTTCAGCTTGAATCAATTGCGCTTTGCTTCGAGCAATTCCAGAAGCAGAGTTAGCTACTTGAGCCTTGCTACTATTGACCGTTGCTTGACCTCTTTCAACCATTGATTTATAAGTATCAGGATCAACTTTACACAACAATTGACCTGCTACAACTGAATCTCCTTCTTCCACCAAAAGCTCTACGATTTCTCCTGAAACATCAGAGCTTATTTTCACTTCTGTTTCTGGAAATACCTTCCCACTTGCTCCAACCATTTCTTTAATAGTTCTTTTCGAAACTTTTTCTACGGTGATTTCTTCGCCCTTCGGTTTGCTTTGTCCTTTTATATAAACAAATCCTATTAAACCAAGAGTGGCAACTATTAAAACATAAATTAATGTATTGTTCTTTCGCATGGTTAAACCCCTGCCCCCTAAAGAGGGACGTTTGATTTGGGTATTTTTTTTGATTTAAAAATTATCTTTCAATGAAGATTTTATTTTGTTCTGATTTGAATCAATTTATTTCAATTCTAATTTTTTACCTTGGTAAAAATCCAATACTTTTAATTTGAATAAGTAATCATATTTTGCAATAATCAAGTCCACTTCTGCTTGATCTAAATTGTTTTTAGCAGTAGCATATTCAAAAGTATTAATCGTTCCTAATTGAAATTGTTTTTCTGAATTTTGGAAAGCTGCAGTAGAAGCTTCAACTGTTCGTTCAGAAGCAGCGAGTGTTCGCTTGGCAGCTCGAGCATTGGAAAGTGCCGTTTGAATATCGTTTTTAAGATTTTGTTTATTGAGCTCTGCGGTGTATTGATTACTGATCATATTCAATTCAGCTCTATCCATACTAATCAAATTTCGGTGATTATTATAAATAGGAATACTTAAACTCAATCCAATGTTTTGTCCAAAATTTTCATCTATCTGATTTGAATATGGATTATCTTCCAAAGCACCATTTACGATCCTTTTTCCTCTTGTAGAATAGTTCGTATTCAATCCACCAAAAGCAGATAGACTTGGTAATAATCCAGCTCTTGCTATATCTTTTCCTAATTCAGCACTTTTAATTCGATTTTCATCAGCTTTGATAAATGGTTGGTTCGATAGTGATGTATTATATAAGTCTGAGAATTTTAAAACATCGGGATTATCTTCTGCCGAAATGACAATCGCTATCGTACTTGGTCTTTCTAATTGAATATCTGCACTTGGTTCTAGTTGCAATAAGTTTTTAAGATTTTGTAAACCATTAAGAACTAAATTTTCTTGCGCAATGATAGATTGGTCGTCTCTTGCTATGGTTGCCAAAATTTCTAATCGAGCATTAGCAGGTCGTGCACCTGCTCTAATTAATTTATCGACTTGTGAAAGTTGGCTTTCTGAAAGTTTTTTTCTCTTTTTTGCAGCATCTAATTGCTCCTCTGCAAACAAAACATTCAAATAAGCATTCGCAATGGTCAAACTAATATCATTTTTAGTTTGTGCCAAATCAGCCATTGAAGCTTGAATATCATGTCCTGCTTGTCTTACCAAATTAGTAATTCGGTTTCCATTATATATGGTAACTCCTGCATTAACAGAATATCGATTCGCACCGATTGATAAAGAATTAAAAGTATTAGTTACGGGATCAATTGTTCGTCCATATTGGAATGATCCACTAACAGATGCATTCAAATTGGGTAATCGCGAAAGTCGGTTTCCCTTTTCTATTAGTTCATTATTTCTTACTCCTATTTCCGCTCGCTTAATATTAATATTTTCTTGCCAAGCGTATCTCACACATTTCTCCAACGACCACGTCTCTTGTGAAAAACTTGCACTACTCATTAAAATACAAGTAAAAAAAGTCAAGGTTAAATTTTTATACATAGCTAATTCAATTTAGTAAAGTGAAGGTTTGAATTTAGTTACAAAGTAACAGCTCCAAAAATAATGTTACAATAATAATTATGTCATCCTCCATCAACTAATTATTTATATCAAACTTCTTTTCCAAAGGATAAACGATTCAAAAAACAATACTTAGGAAAATCTCTGCTTTTATTCGCACGCTTCCTTGAAAACTAGAGGCTTCTAGTAACTTTTTATTTAGAAGTAATCCAAGATAGTTTTGCAAAGATATACGCTATCTTTTTTCTTGATTTACGCAAAAAAAATAGATGACGCTAGTGATATTTCCTTCCCCCTTGCTTCCAAAATACCTCAATTTGCTTTTGTAAAACAACACACTCAGAAAGGATTATTTGAAAATATCATTGTTCCCTAAATTAAGATAACCAAATGAAACACACAGCTTAAACACTTAAACAACTCAATTAAATTAACTAAAACTACTTTAACACCTGACTCCAGTTTTGAAAGTATACTTTTGAAACTGGAGTTTTTTATTAAAAAAATCCATCAAAATTTCAATTATAATCAAATTCAAAACATATATAGGAAGTCTTGATATTGATTACCATTAAGTTTTCAGTTAAAATCCTTCCTTTTTTCAAAAAATCATCTTTTTATCTCAACTATTTTATAAGGAAAAGCGTTATATTTGCACTCAATTTCAGTCTTTAGACTTAATCTAAATAAAGAAAATAAAAATAACAAAATGGATAAAAAACTCATCTACCTTGATAATAATGCAACTACCCCTTGTGATCCAAGAGTTGTAGAAGCGATGTTGCCATATTTTTATCAGCATCCTGGAAATGCGGCAAGTCGAAATCACCCTTTTGGTTGGGCAGCTGAAGAAGCAGTTGACTATGCTCGTGAGCAAATCGCTAATTTAATTCATGCAAATCCGAAAGAAATTATTTTCACTTCTGGAGCAACTGAAGCTGATAATTTAGCATTGAAAGGAGTTTTTGAAATGTATAGCCGAAAAGGTAATCATATCATTACTGCTAAAACTGAACACAAAGCAGTTTTGGATGCTTGTCAAAAAATAGAGAAAATGGGTGGTGAGGTAACTTACCTTGATGTTGACTCTGAAGGACTTGTAAACTTAGAAGAGTTAGAAGCTGCGATTACTGATAAAACTATTCTAGTTTCAATCATGTGGGCTAATAACGAAACTGGTACAATTCAACCAATGAAAGCAATTGGTGATATTTGTGCGAAGCACGGAGTTTTGTTTATGAGTGATGCAACTCAAGTAGTTGGAAAAATTCCAGTTAACCCAAAAGAGGTTGGCGTTCACTTGATGGCTTTTACAGGACATAAAATGTACGGACCAAAAGGTGTTGGAGCTTTATACGTAAATAGAAAAAATCCACGAGTTAAGGTTACTTCTCAAATGGATGGTGGTGGACATGAGCGTGGAATGCGTTCAGGTACATTAAATGTTCCAGGAATCGTAGGATTCGGGAAAGCAGCTGAAATAGCAGGTAAAGAAATGGCACAAGATGCAGAACGATTAAGCAAATTAAGAGATAAATTACAAGCTGGCTTATGTGCCAACTTGGAAGAGTGTTATGTGAATGGTAGCGAAGCAAATAGAATGCCTCACGTAACTAATATTTCATTCAAACATGTAGAAGGTGAAGGTTTGATGATGACTTTTAACCAAAACATCGCAGTATCTTCTGGTTCTGCTTGTACTTCTGCTTCTTTGGAACCATCGTACGTTTTAGTTGCATTAGGATTGGGTGACGATTTAGCACACTCTTCTATCCGATTCAGCTTAGGTCGATTTACGACTGATGAAGAAATCGATTATACGATTGATGCATTGACAAAAGGTGTAAATCACATGCGTGATTTAAGTCCGATTTGGGAAATGTACAAAGAAGGGGTAGATATTGATTCTATCGAATGGTCTGCACACTAAGACATCATGTTTTAGTTCTTAAAAAAACTTTTTAGTAAAAAAATAAAATAAATATATCATGGCTTATTCTGAAAAATTACTCGAACACTTCAAGCATCCTAAAAATGTTGGAACGCTTGACAAAAGCAAAAAAAGTGTAGGAACTGGTTTAGTTGGTGCTCCTGAATGTGGTGATGTGATGCGATTACAAATCGAAGTAGATGATGAAACAGGAATGATCAAAGATGCTAAATTCAAAACTTTTGGTTGTGGATCTGCAATTGCTTCTTCTTCTTTAGCTACTGAGTGGTTAAAAGGAAAATCAGTTGATGAAGCTTTGGCTATCGACAATATGGCAATCGTTGAAGAGTTAGCATTGCCTCCAGTAAAAATACATTGTTCAGTTTTGGCAGAAGATGCAATTAAAAGTGCCATTAAAGATTACCGTGAAAAAAACGGAATCGAAACTCCTGCTGAAGAAGCTGAAAAATCTCATTAATTAACCGTTGAGAAAATTAGTTCTTTAGAAAAAACTAATAACTCAACAACTAATTAACTTAATTATGGTATTCGTAGCAGAAAGTGCAAAAGCAAAAGCAATGGAATTGATGAAGGATGAAAATCTTTCAGACGATTATTTTATTCGAGTAAGTGTAACAAGTGGTGGTTGCTCTGGTCTATCTTATAAAATGGATTTTGACAATGAGACACAACCTAACGATCAAGTCTTCGAAGATAATGGCGTAAAGGTAGTAACTGACTTAAAAAGCTTTTTATACTTATGCAACACTACACTTGAGTTTTCAGGTGGTTTGAATGGCAAAGGATTTTATTTTAATAATCCGAATGCTTCAAGAGAATGTGGTTGCGGTGAAAGTTTTGCTGTGTAATTTTTTGCACTAAAAAAGGAAAGATTAGTCCTTCTAGCCCGTACAGGCTAGAAGGACTTTTTTTATTTCAAAAACCAATTCCAAAAGACAATAAACCTTCTTAACATTGTGCAACAAGAGCCTTTTTTTACGTTAAACTAACACGTGGTGGTCTGCTTTAGCTGATCTAAAAAAGGAAGAAAAACAACCTCAAAACATCTCTTATAAAAAAATCAAACCTATCAAGACAATTTATATTTTTGATTAGGAAAAAATTCGCTACGCTCTTTTTTTCAGGTCAACTAAAGCAGATCACCACGTGTTAGCATAATTTTATGATAAAAAATTTACTCCTTCTTTTTCTACTCTTGGGATCATTTGCCTTAACTGCGCAAAATGATAATTTATCCAATTGGAAAACCCAAATTGTAACTTTTAAAGGAGATAGTATTTTGTTAGATAGTTTGACGATCATTCCTGAGACCATCGAGATTTTTAATGTAAAAAATAACGAAGCGCTCGATACTAATTCTTTTTATCTAAAAAATTCAACTGTCTTTTTCAAAGAAAAAGATACTTTCACAGATTCCACTTCTTTAAAAATAAAATACCGAACACTCCCCTACTCCCTCCACCAAACCTATTCCAATCTCGATTCCACCATTATCAAACGAAAATCTGATGGAACTTACATTGGGGTTGATTACAGTCCATTCGAACAACAACGAGGACTTTTAGATTACAAAGGTTTGGATTACAATGGAAGTTTTGCAAGAGGAATTTCTTTTGGAAATAATCAAAGTTTAGTTTTAAACAGTAGTTTTAACTTACAACTCGCAGGGACTTTAGGTGATGATATTGAAATCCTCGCAGCCATTTCTGACAATAATATTCCACTACAACCAGAAGGAAATACCGCTCAACTTCAAGAGTTTGACAGAATTTTTATTCAACTAAAAAGAAAAAACAATCAACTCATCGCAGGTGATTATGAGCTCAAACGCCCTGACAGTTATTTTATGAATTATTATAAAAGATTGCAAGGCGCAACCTACTCCAATGAAACTCAACTTTTGTCAAAAGGCATTTTAAGTTCAAAATTTAGCACAGCAATCGCTCGTGGAAAGTTTGCTCGAAATAATATCGTCGCACAAGAAGGTAATCAAGGACCTTATCGATTAGAAGGTGCCGAGGGCGAACGATTTATCATTGTCCAATCAGGAAGTGAAAAAGTTTATATCGATGGTGCGCTGATGGACAGAGGTTTGGAAAATGATTATGTGATCGATTATAATCGAGGCGATGTGACTTTTACTAATCGTCGATTGATTACCAAAGATTCACGGATTGTAATCGATTTTGAATATGCAGATCAAAATTATACTCGAAGCATGGTCGCCATCAGTAATGAATATCAATATAAAAAATGGAAAGTTAATTTTAATTTCTTCAATGAACAAGATGGAAAAAATTCAACTGGTATCGACGAACTCTCGCCTACTCAAAAACAATTCATTGCAACTCAAGGCGACCAATTACAAGAGGCTCTATTTACAGGAGTAGATACTTTGGAAGGAGGTTTTGATCCTGACCGAATTATGTATGCCCAAATTGATACGAGTTACTTGGTCAATAATATTTTGATTGATACTTCCATTGTAATTTATTCTACCAATGCTGAAATTGCCCTTTACGTAGCTCGCTTTTCGGAGGTGGGTCAAGGCAATGGAAACTATATTATTGATACAGAAAATGCGATCAACGGAAGAGTTTATAAATGGATTGCGCCTGACTCGCTCACAGGTTTACCGCAAGGAAGATTCGAACCAATTATTAGATTAGTTGCCCCGCAAAAATTACAATTGATGACTCTCGGAGCCGAATATCAAATCAATAAAACGTCTTCCATTTTTTCAGAAATAGCGATGAGTAATAAAGATTTAAATCGCTTTTCAAACTTAGATTCTGATGACGACCGAGGTGTTTCTTTTTTCACTAATTATAAAAATGAAAAGAGATTAGGGAAGAAAAAACAAACAGAAGAAAAAACAAAACAATATGATGGTTGGACACTTTTGACTGATTTAAAATATGAATTTGTTCATGAAGATTTCAATTCACTTAACCCTTATCGTTCTGCAGAGTTTACTCGAAATTGGAATTTGACGACCACTAATAATGTTTCAAATGATGCACTTTTGGAAAAACGAACGGAGAACATTGGAACTGCTAATCTTACTTTAAAAAATAAAACAACAAGTCTTCAGTATGAATTTTCAGGGTTTATTCGAGATTCAATTTACACAGGTGCAAAGCATTTTTCACAACTTAGATTTTCCAAAAAAGGATTTAATATTTTAGGGCAAGGAAGTTTATTGAAATCAAAAAGCCTCACAGAAGAAAGTGAATTTTTAAGACCTAAAATTGATATCTCAAAAACCTTTAAAAAACTAGGCGATTGGAGTTTAGGAGTTTATGGCGAGCAAGAAAAAAACAAACGTGTGGATATTGTTACAGATACTTTGACCAAGACAAGTTTCTACTATGACTTATACCGAGTGTATTTAAAAAGTCCTAAAAAAGATAAATTCAACTTCGGCATCAACTATTCCGAACGTCAAGATTACCAAGCTGTACAAAAAGAATTTCTCCAAAATACTAATGCGCAAGAATGGAATATTAATGGAAGTTGGGCGCAATCAAAAACTTCTCGTTTAGGTTGGAATATGACTTATCGACAATTGGAAATTCAAGATTCTACATTGACCGATCAAAAACCACAAGAAACTTATCTAGGCCGAGTTGATTATTCTCTTCGGTTATTTAAAAACTTATTGCGATCAAGTACAACTTACGATATCGGTTCTGGGCAGGAGCGAAAAATTGAATTTGTTTACGAACCAGTCAATGATCCCAACTTGGGACAGTACATTTGGAATGATTATAATGACGATGGAGAGCAGCAAAACAACGAGTTTGAAGTGGCCGTTTTTCCGCAAG
Source organism: uncultured Saprospiraceae bacterium (assembly GCA_905480595.1). Lineage (GTDB taxonomy): Bacteria > Bacteroidota > Bacteroidia > Chitinophagales > Saprospiraceae > CAJQQY01. The sequence continues at coordinate 16,963 of CAJQQY010000102.1, forward strand.
ACACCATGTACATTCGAATTCCATTGTACTCTGATATTTTTATTCGAACGAACAATGTTCAGTTCAATCAGAGTTTAGGTTTTAATCAAAATTATTTCAAGAACCCTTGGTTTCAGAAAAAAGGATTAAAGAAAATCTTGAGTCGAATTTCAACAAATTCTACTTTTCGAATACGTAGAAAAACGCGAGAAATCCCAGGCGTATCACAATGGAATCCTTTCCAAACTGATATCCCTGACGAAGGGTTAGTTTCGTTAAATTCGATTATCAATAACAGTTTGTTTTTTAATCAGCGAGATCCGAAATTCCGTTTTCAAATAAATTCTGTCAATAATAATAATCGATTGGTTTTAACTTCTGGTTTTGAAAATAGAAAAATTGAAAGGCAATCAGTTCAGACTTTTTTGAATTTTAAACGCAAATTTGATTTTGAATTTAAATTAGAACAAGAGACTAGTGCTTATGATTCTGAGTTTTTTAATAATCGAGATTACTTGATTGATGGTTGGTCTTTGTCGCCAAAATTCACCTATCGAATTTCTAAAAACTTTAGAATGCAACTCTCCTACGAGTATGTAGATAAGGAAAATAATTTATTAGATGGTGCTGGAGAAACTGCTCGATTCCATGATTTTAGTTTTGAAACTAAATATAACCGAACAGCTAAGTCTCGCTTTTTACTCAACTTATCTTTTATCGATATAGCTTATGTTGGGGAACGAAATACACCTATTGAATTTGCCATTTTGGAGAGTTTGCAAAATGGAAAAAACTATCTTTGGAATTTGACTTTCGAACGACGACTAGCCCAAAATATCGATTTGATTATTTCTTATGATGGCCGTAAACGTGGATTGGCTAATACTGTTCACACAGGACGAGCGCAGGTGCGAGCGACTTTTTGATTTTTTATGTCTTTGGTTTTTCATGGTTTTATTTTTATCCTTCCTTTTATTTCAATCGTTTTATATTTGTACGTAATGGTCTGCTTTAGCTGACCATGAAATACTACACCTCTTTTAAAAAAATTAGGTCAGCTAAAGCAGACCACAACGTGCAAATACAACTAAAAATGCGAACAATCCTATCGACTCTTTTTCTTATCTTTTTCAGTTTAAATTTATTTAGCCAAAACCCTTGGACGGATGTTTCTAAAGGTGCAATCACTAATTTGCATGAAGAAAATTTCAGTCCTTTACCAAGTGATTATCGAGTGGTCAATTTAAATTTTGATGAACTAAAAAATCATTTGGAAAATGCGCCAATCGAATTTACGGAAGCTGCAAAAAACAATCCTTTGCTACTGACTTTGCCGATGCCTGATGGCACTATGCAAAATTTTGAAGTAGCAAAATCGCCAATGATGGAGCAAGGTCTAGCTGATAAATTTCCAGAAATAAAGACCTTCACTTTACAGGGAGTAAATGATCGAGCAGCAGTAGGCAGAATGGATTTTAATTCAAATAACTTCCATGCATTTTTGAGATCTGCAAAAGGTTCATTTTTGATTGATCCAGCTGGAGATCATTATATTAGTTTTTATAAAAAAAATAAGTTCGTTCCAAAAACTGCTCGTCATGAATGTGGTTTCGAACATAGTAATGACGATGACATCTTACAAGCTGCTACTCGAACAACTTTTTCCGTAGGAGAAGAATTACGAACTTATAGAATTGCCGTAAGTACAACTGGAGAATATGCCTCATATCATGGAGGAACGGTTCCGAATGTGATCGCCGCCATTGTAACTACAATTAATCGAATCAATACAGTTTATGAAATTGATTTGGCCGTTCGTTTAATTTTGATTGCGGACAATGACCAATTAGTGTTTTTGGATGCAGCTAATGATCCTTTTGAAAATAATAGTGCAGGTGGAATGTTGAACCAAAATCCAACTACAATCAATGCAATTATAGGGGAAGAGAATTATGATATTGGACATGTTTTTGCCACAGGAGGTGCAGGATTAGCAGGTTTGGGAGTAGTTTGTTCAAATGGAAAAGCAAGGGGAGTAACTGGAGTTTTTCCACCCGTTGGAGATTTTTTCGATATAGATTATGTCTCTCATGAGATTGGTCATCAATTTGGAGCAAGCCATACTTTTAATAATTGCGGCGGAAATGAAAGTTCTGGAACTGCATTCGAACCAGGAAGTGGTTCTACTATTATGGCTTATGCAAATTTATGTGGAGTAAATAATGTTCAGTTTAGTAGCGACCCATATTTTCATGGTGTGAGTTTGCAAAACATTTTTGACTTTATGGATGCAGGTGGGGTCGATTGTGCAGAAGCTATACCCACAAATAATACACCTCCATCAGTAGAAATTATTGAAGGAGGGTTTAATATTCCGATCAGTACTCCTTTCGAATTGACGGCTATTGGGACAGATGTTGACGGAGATGAATTAACTTATTGCTGGGAACAATTTGATACTGGACTAACAAGTACACTTGGAATGCCAATGGAAAATGCACCGACTTTTAGAAGTTATTTACCTACAACTTCACCTACTCGAGTTTTTCCAAGAATTCAAAATGTGATTAATAACAATTTATTTACGGACGTAGAATACACTCCTGATTACGAGCGTGGATTAACTTTCAATGTTGCTGTCAGAGATAACAATGCTGGTGCAGGAGGAATCACTTGGGATGAATTACATTTTGATGTGACGGAAACTGCTGGACCGTTTGAAGTTTTAAATCCAAATACTTCAACGACATGGGAAGTCGGTCAATGGCTTGAAGTGAATTGGGATGTGGCCAATACAGATAATAATGTTGTGAATTGTCAAAAGGTAAATATCAAACTTTCTGTCGATGGTGGTTACACTTATCCATATCTTTTAACAGACAATGTCCCTAATAATGGTAGCGCATTTATTTCAGTTCCAAATGTCTTGACCAATCAAGCGAGAGTTCGAGTGGAGGCCGCAGATAATATTTTCTTTGATATTTCCAATACTAATTTCATCATTGCTCCTCCTTCGCAACCAGGGTTTTCATATTTTACCACACCTAATTTCCAAGAAACATGTTTGCCTGCCAATGCAACAATTGACATCGTAACTGATTCACTTTTAGGATATAATGATGCGATAACTTATAATATTACTTCTGCAATTCCTCCTGGAATTATTACAAACTTTAGTGCCAATCCAGCATTACCTTCGGAGGGAAGTTCATTGACTTTAGACATGAGTACTTTTGGTTTTTCAGATACTTTTGATGTAACGATTCAAGCTGTCGCAGTAGGATTGGATACTAGTTATCGAACGGTAACTATTCGAACTATTGGAAATGATTTCTCTGATTTGGCTATGGAATCTCCTGCTGACGGAGAGACTGGAGTTCCAGAACAACAACAATTCAATTGGCATAGTGGACAAGCCGCAGATCAATATTTTATTCAAATTGCCCGAAGTCCTACCTTCGATCCTTCGACTATTCATGAAGAAGTGATAACAACAGATACTTTCTTTTCGCCTACTACTTCATTGGAAGTTAGTACTCCATATTATTGGAGAGTGCAAGCTTCAAATGAATGTGGCACTCAAGATTTTTTAGCGACAAAATCTTTCCATACTCAAGTTTTCGCTTGCGCAGTTTATGAAAATAACGCTTCGGAGACGATTCCATCAACTGGTCAAGCTACCGTAGAAAATAAAATCACAGTTGCATCAGGAGGTGCAATTAGTGATATTAATATCACTAAGATTAAAGGTAATCATGCCAATATGAATCACTTAGATGTTTCACTTATTAGTCCGGCAGGAACAGAGGTGGTTTTATTTTCTAATATTTGTTTGACAACTACAAATTTCGAATTTGGACTAAATGATGAGGCTGCTCAAATGATCAGTTGTCCTCCAAATAGTGGCATTCAATATTTACCTCAAAATCCACTTAGTGCTTTTGATACTGAAACGGCAGAAGGAGAATGGATACTAAGAACTTTTGTAAATAATACTGCAGGTAATGGTGGAAAAATTTCGGAGTTCCATTTGGAGTTGTGCGCCGATGTTACCTTGAATGCACCTTACTTAGTCACTAATGAATTATTGCCAGTTCCTCCTTCGCAAGGCCGATCAATTACCGATGATTTTCTCCTCGTGGAAGATGATAATAATACGCCGATGGAATTGGAGTATACTTTAGTTTCTGCTCCTGCACATGGGCAAATTTTCTTCTTAGGAAATGAAGTAAATGTAGGAAATATTTTCAGGCAAAGCTCCTTGACTGCTGGAAATGTTATCTATGTTCACAATGGAGATACTAATCAATTTGACTCTTTCACCTTTACCGTTTCTGATGGAGAAGGTGGTTTTTTTGGAACACCACAATTCGATATTGAGATTGATCCCGATGCGATGGTGAATGTAAATGAAGTGTTACAAGATGAGGATATTCGAATTTTCCCCAATCCAAATGATGGTAATTTTAATATTCTTTTTGAAAAACCAGTTTGGGAAAACTTAGATTTGAAAATGTATAATGTCCACGGTCAGTTGATTTTGGAGAAAAATCTAGAGCGTGGTGCTTTCATTTTTGAAGTGCAAACTCCTTCGGTTGCCGCTGGGATTTATTTTGTAAAAATAGAAACGGCGAATGAGTTTTTGGTAAAAAGGATGATCGTGAAGTAATTTTTTTGCCGTAGAAGGCGCTGATGATTATGATTTATATGATTCTCTTTTTAGATGTTTTTCTTTTGGTATGAAGAACAAAAATGGGGACATCATAAAAAATCATAATAATCAGCGCCCTTTGCGGCAAAAAAATCACCCTCTCAACAATTCCATTATCAAACATATCGCCATAAATCCCACCGCACTCGACACCACCACATTCCAAATTCGTTGTTTCACTTTCAATATATCCAATGCAATAAAAGCAATCATTAAAATAATAGCAACAATCATTAATTGCCCCAATTCCAATCCAACATTAAAAGCAAAAAGCAACCAAACTAAACTCTCATCCGCATCCAATACACTTTTCAAATAATTGGAAAAACCCATTCCATGAATTAACCCAAAAAAGAAGGCGAAAAAATAATTGACCATTATTTGACGAGTAAGATATGCGATTTTGCTAGGTGTCAGTTTCCCTGCTCGTGGCTGATTTGTCCTAGAAAAAATATTATACAAACAAGTCAAAACAATCGTAACTGGAATCAAAAGTTCAATCACATCTTTTGGAAAAGTAATCACATCCAAAGCAGCTAAAGCCAAAGTCACCGAGTGCCCAATCGTAAACGCAGTTACCAATATCGCCACTCGTTTCCACTCACTCAATTTATAAATTGCACACAAAGCAATTACAAAAAGAATATGATCATAGGCAGTAATATCTGCAATATGATGAAAACCAATCTTAGCATAAATCGAAAAAGCTGATTCCATGTTTAATTTTTTTTTACAAAATAGAAAAACAAATCTAATGAAAAAAGGATGCTCGAAATTAATCGAACATCCTTTTTATATTTTCCAAAATTATAAAGCAAAACGACTTTCATCATTCATCTTTTATAATTCATGATTCCTAGTACCTATAGTACTCAGGCTTGTAAGGGCCTTCCACTTTTACACTAATGTAATCCGCTTGATCTTTAGATAAAGTTTCCAACTCTACACCAATTTTAGCTAAATGTAATCGAGCTACTTTCTCATCCAAGTGCTTAGGCAACATGTAAACTTCGTTTCCATATTTGTCATTATCTTTATTTTCCCAAAGTTCTAACTGAGCCAAAACTTGGTTAGTAAATGAGTTAGACATTACGAAAGATGGGTGACCAGTTGCACAACCTAAGTTTACCAAACGACCTTCAGCCAAAACTAAAATGTCTTTTCCGTCGATAGTGTATTTGTCAACTTGTGGTTTGATCACATCTTTAGTATCACCGTAAGCTCCATTCAACCAAGCCATATCGATTTCATTATCGAAGTGACCGATATTACAAACGATAGTTTTATCATTCATCATTCTGAAATACTTTTCATTAATGATGTCTTTGTTACCCGTTGCAGTAACAACGATGCTCGCTTCAGCCAAAGCATTTTCCATTCTCTTAACTGCGAATCCGTCCATTGCAGCTTGCAATGCACAAATAGGATCAATTTCAGTTACAATTACTCGGCAACCTGCCCCTCTCAACGAAGCAGCAGAACCTTTACCTACATCTCCGTAACCTGCAACAACTGCCACTTTTCCAGCCATCATAATATCAGTTGCTCTTCTGATTGCGTCAACTAAAGATTCTTTACATCCGTATTTGTTATCAAATTTAGATTTAGTAACAGAATCATTAATGTTGATTGCTGGCAATTTCAAAGAACCATTCATTTGACGCTCATATAATCTATGAACACCAGTTGTAGTCTCTTCAGAGATTCCTCCAATTCCGTCAACCATTTCTGGGAAACGATCCAAAACCATATTAGTCAAATCACCTCCATCATCCAAAATCATATTCAAAGGTTTTCCACCTTCGAAAGCAGTTAATGTCTGCTCGATACACCAGTCAAATTCTTCTTCGTTCATTCCTTTCCAAGCAAATACTGGAACTCCAGTTTCAGCAATTGCTGCTGCTGCTTGATCTTGTGTAGAAAAAATATTACATGATGACCAAGTTACCTCAGCACCTAAAGCAGTCAAAGTTTCGATCAAAACTGCAGTCTGAATTGTCATGTGAAGACATCCTGCGATACGTGCACCTTTTAATGGTTGCGACGGGCCGAATTCTTCTCTCAATGACATTAAACCTGGCATTTCTGCCTCAGCAAGATTCATTTCTTTTCGTCCCCAAGCTGCTAGGGAAATATCTTTTACTTTGTAATTTAACTTTGTGGTTTCCATGAATAGAAAGTTTAAATTGTTATTTTAAAAAATAAGAGTTGTCTCTTTATTACGATAAATGGGATTGAATGTTTTGACTTCATCTAAACTAAAACCAAATCCACTCAAAACGCGCACAAAGTTAAGAACTTTGGTGATAAAAATCACAATTCAAACCTTTCTAAGAAATTATTCCTAAATTTTAATAACTTTAAAGGAAATATTCACTATTCACTTTATTTTTTATTAGTTCAAAAGTAATTTTTCCTATGAAAATAAATTTAGATGCGACTGATCGTCAGATTTTGGAAATGCTGCAAGAAGATGCAAAAATCAACATCAAAGAAATTGCTGCAAAGTTAAATATGACTAAAACGCCAATTTACGAACGCATCAAACGATTGGAAAAAGAAGGTGTGATTGAAAAATACGTTACGATCCTCAATCGAAAGAAATTGGGTTCATCGATTATTGTTTTTTTAGAAGGCTCATTAAAGGTGGAAAAATTTGAACAAGCGGATGAATTTTTTGAAGCTGTTGCTGCGACTCCTGAAATTATTGAGTGTTATTTGTTGGGTGGAGAAAATGATTTTATGCTAAAAGTGATTGCACCAGAGTTGGATAAATACCATGATTTTTATGCAACGAAAATTGCGAGCTTACCGAGAGTTGGGCAAATTAAAAGTTCATTTGTTATCAAGGAAATTAAGCATTCTATGAAGTTGCCAAATTTTTCGTAGTGGCCAACTAAAGTTAGTCACTACAAAATTGTAATTTTGATTTGCTATTTTTCAAAAAAAACAAATAACAATACCATGAAGAAATCTAATTTGATCTATTTACTTTTTATTTCAATATTTTGCATCGCAAGTTGCACACAATCTGCTTCCGACAACAACAAAGAAGGAAACAAAGATGCTGACCTTTCAGATATAGTAGAAGCTCCACCTGCAAAAAAAATCAACCAAGCTCCAACTCCAGAAAAAACTAAAAAACCTACTTCTAATATCCACGTAACCATCGGAACATTTTTATTAATCGAAGATGGAGATTACTATCAGTTACACATGCAGGATGAAAATAAGAAAGAAACTTCTTTCTATTTTTGGCAAGCTTACGAAGGTGCTGATCAACTCAATGTTGGTAATTGGAAATCTGTAAAAGGAAAAAAAATAAAAGTCACTTGGGAAGATTCTAAAGAGAAAGATCCTGAAAGTGGAAAAGATGTAGCTATCAAAAAAATACTCGCTATCGACGTTTTATAATAACGGTGAGCTGTTAACTGTGAATGATTAACACCACTATTTTGACTCCCAATAAAAAAAGGCGGTAATTCTTGAATCAAGAATTACCGCCTTTTTTTCAAGCAACGTTAATAGTTAATCATTAACCGTTAAATAACCCCGCTTACTTTTAGTTGTGAAACATCTGGATGATCGCTTCCTCCTTCTTCTTCTAGTGTAATATTTAAACTCGCTGCATTTGCCATGTGCGGAATACTGATCATTTTTTCGTCATCAAATTTTATCACTCCCATATCGACCATTTTATTGTCGATGTCAGCCCACATTTGATAAGTTTTACCAGCTGGAGGTGCAGGTAAATTTTCTAATTTCAAATATGCCTTATCTTTATTCTCATTCCAATAAGCAATCGCCAAAGTATTATTTTCACCACGTAAATGGATATGTGTTGTATTGGGATCTTTGAGAAATGAATTTTGTGAAGCATAAATCATTTTTTCATTTTGCACCTGCTCACAATCTTTTTGGAATTGTTTAAACTCCGTTGAAAGAATCGCCATTTCATTTTCCGCATTTGATTTTCCTTCCCAAATAAAAAAGGAAAAAAACAATAATCCTATAAGACTTGCAGCAGCCGAAATTGCTGCCCATTTTGGAATAGAATAATTATTTCTAGCAGCCTTTTCTCTTGCCTCTATTTCATCAATTTTTGACAAAACACTTTTCTTTAAAGTAGGCGGTGGAGGAATTGCATGAGCGCGAGCATATTTTTCCATACAGTTTTCCAACCCACGACAGTCTCCTTTTAAATCTGGATAAGTTTGCAACATCTCCTCTACGAATTCACTCTCCTCTGGAGTCGTTAATCCGAGAACATACTGTTCACATAAACCCGTTTTAATAAATTCTTCTTTCGTCATCTTAAAATAAAAGTAAAATACTATTGATTAAAAAAAGTAATACAACTGTACCTGTAACCTCAAAAATCCCTCTTAGTTCACGCAACGCTATTCTTAATCTGGTTTTTACAGTACCCAATGGAATGTTTAATTCTTCACTTACTTCTTTTTGGGTGAAGCCCCTAAAATATATCATATCCACAACCTCTCTATATTTTTCATCCAAATCATTCAATAAATCTTTGACCCCAATTTCATCAGGATTTGTTCCTCGACTCGATACCTTATTATATACGAGATTATCTATACTTTGGTTTTTTCCACTATTCCTAAATCCCGCTGAACGTAATTTATCGATTGCTGTATTCCTAGTAATATTCAACAACCAAGTAAATAAAGTTCCTTTGGATGAATTATAGGTCGTTCCTTTTTTCCAAACTTTCACAAAGGCATCTTGCATAACATCCTGAGCGACCTCTTCCGACTGAACAATTCTAAATACTACACCATAAAGCGACGGAGCATATTGATCATAAATAATAGCAATAGCTCGCTTATCATTTTGATGCAACATTTCTACAATTTGGCTTTCAGCGAATTTCATTTGTCAGTTAAATAAGTGTGAGAATAAATAGGATGCTTAATATCCTTTTATAAAAACCAGTAACAGACCTAATTAGAAAATGTTTAATTATTTTTTTAAAGAAAAATTAAAAAAAAACCAATTCAAAAAAACCAAACTCAAAATCACTTCGTAGGTATGTCGATTTTTATTAAACTTTTTTAAAATTAAAACACATTTAACATGAAAAAATTAATGATTTTAGCTTTCGTATTTTCAATTAGCATTTTTAACATTCAAGCACAATGCAATAGCGCTAAAGCTAAAGCTGTAAAAACTTCTTACTCTGAAAAGGGAGAACCAGATGTAGTTGATATTGCAATTGGATCAAAAGCACATACTACCTTAGTTGCTGCTGTGAAAGCGGCTGACTTAGTAGAAACACTAAAAAGTGAAGGGCCGTTTACAGTTTTCGCACCAACAAATGCGGCATTTGATAAACTTCCTGATGGAACAGTAAATACTTTATTACAACCTGAGAATAAAGATCAGCTTGTAAAGATTTTAACGTACCACGTTATTGCTGGAAATTTTAAAGCCAAAGACGTTGTAAAAGCAATCCAAGATGGCGGTGGGAAAGTAACTTTAAAAACAGTAAGTGGTGACAATATTACTGTTATGATGAGAGATAAAAATGTAGTACTAAAAGATGAAAATGGAAATTACAGTACAATTACAGCTACTGATTTGGAAGGAAGCAACGGAGTTATTCACGTAATCGACTCAGTAATTTTACCTAAATAATTTTTATTAAAGGTTAACTCCAAGATACAAGAGAGGGGTAATTCTACATTCAGAATTACCCCTCTCCCATTTTATTATTTTGCAAAAGAATAGGATTAACTATTACTAATCAACTGTTCGTCCTTTCGCTACTCGTTTTCGCACTTGTGTATCTCGGATTCTTTTTAGATCTACCAACAATGTTGCGTATTGACTTTCGGAACTCGTTCGATAAGTTTTTCCTTCATAACTTACTTTTCCAAAACTACGATTCCAATCTTTTGCAAATAATCGATATTGTCCTCCTCTCCTTTTTGCTGCTCCAAAAATCAAATATCTATCGTCATTTCCAGATTCGAAACTAACCGCAAATTTATCTTCTTTAGGCCTAAAAATAAGAACACCTGGTGTTCCTTTTTTAATGACCACTTCATCTATTTTTCGTCCATTTCGAATTTTTATTTCTCCAGAAACAATTTCCGATTCGCCCCTAGTTAGTTCTCGAAATAAAATAATATCCTCAGAAGTGTAAAATTGAATACGCTTTAATTCATCGTCTGACCAATTATTTTCATCATATAATTGCTGGGTGAAAGGTGTCAACTTTGGACCACAAGAACTAAAAAGAAAAGCAGCCAATAAGGAAAGTAGAACGAGGTTTGTAAATTTCATGTCGTAAAGATTTTAGTATTTTAATCGCTCAGAAATTTAATTTCTATTAAGAAATTATCTTTTGACCGTTTTTTTGAATGTTATTCCAAACACATAATTTTTGTCGAAATATATACAATAATCTAGCCTAACACCACTATTCACAAGGCATTTAACCTCCTGTTAACTCATTTTAACGTCACAAAAACATAACCCAAAATATGCCTTCACTCTCTTTAGCCTTTAATTTCATTGCAAGAAACAATTAGAAAAACCAGTTTATCTAACTTTTTTAAACCGTAAGAATAATGGCATTAATTAAAACCAAATCAGTCAGAAATGGCCTGCCAGTTTTCGTTCTTACAACACTCTTTATTTTTACTACATTTTTCGCACAAGCAGATGTTGAGTATTCGACTCCTCTTCATGGCAAAGAGTTCAAAATGGGAAACCGGATTGAATGGAAAACTGCCTACGAGACGGATACTAAAATGTTTATTGTTGAAAAATCCGACGATGGTATCAACTTCTATATGGAACGAGAGATCAAAGCTGCCGGAATTTCTAACAAAGAAAAAGGTTACCGTTTCATGGACGTTGGCAACAACGAAGAAACTACATTTTACCGACTTAAATTGGTAGATGAAGATGACACGGAAAGCTATTCTGAAATCGCAATGGTGAAGAAGACTAAAGCTAACAATTTTCAAATTGTTAGAATGTCGAACACTTCTGCGATTAAAACATTTGAAGTAACATTGGATGCTTTAGCAGAAAAAGAATTGACTTTTTCTTTGGAAAAATTCAATGGTGAGAAAGTATTTTCTACCAAAAAATCACTCATTAATGGATTGAATGAAATTGAAATCAATCTTGAAGATGAGCTGCTTGGAAAATACAAACTTGTATTTTCTGTGGAAGATGAGGTAGAAGAAATCATTCTCAGAAAAGTCGAAGGTGAAGAGACTCAAAAAGAGAACGTGGCAGTTAAAAAGAAATCGAATAAAAAAGGTTGATCCTTATATTTATTCTAATTCCAATCACCGAATTAGTCTCCAATTGCATTTAATTGCGATTGGAGATTTTTTAATTATAGGGGTCAAGTGTGAGGTTGTTCGCTCAAAGTTGAAAATGAATATGATCATCATGCCTAACCGCATGACAGCCATGAAATCTTATCTTTTTATATTTCCCTAAGTTCAATCGATTCTGTAAATGAGGTTCAATAAAAACTTCTTTCACCTCTTTGTTTTCAATAATCTTTTGCAATAAAAATCGATTAGCGATTTTATCGAATTCTACTCCTTTTTTCACTTTCGAAAAAGTTACTTTTTTCAATAAATTATATTGCCAATAGCCTTGTTTTTCACAATCATTTGGTTTATTAGTTTCACCTTTTTTAGGAGCTTCACAAACTCCATAACCAGTTAATGAAAATGTCTTATTGTAAAATTCTTTCGCCTTTTTGTTTTTATATAAAAAAGCTATATCTAATTTTTCACCATCATCATGACTCAAGTGTGGAATCAATGGAAAACCTTCAAAGAACGGAAAATTAGCATCTAAATAAATGAGTTCCGCACTTGGATATTTTTTTTGAACATCTTTTGCTGTTTTAAAGAACGCTTCTTGCAATACTGGTTTTACATAGTTTCGATTCATCAAACTCATCAAAACGCTTCCACTTTTTACAGGTATTTCTTTTGTTGAAAAACAGGGAAGTTGCACAAGCCCATTCTTTTTTGCCAAAGGCGGAATAATAAAAAGGCAAATCAGAACATAGATTAAACTAAATCCACCACTTCGCATAACAATGCTTTTCCAAAAACTATATTTTTCACTTTTTACAAATAAAGAAAACGGCAAGTAGAGTAAATAAATCACTCCTCCTACTTGGGTCAATACCGTTAGAATTGAAAAAATAAAAACCGTTCTAATTGCTTTTAAAATAAACTTCATAGATTAAGATCGAATGGTTCTGATTTTTTTAAACTATTAAAGGATTCTGGAGTTTTAAGATAGAGTTATTTTTAAACAAAAAAAAACATTTCAATGCGTCTCATTATTGTTCTATTCTGCACGCTTCCTTTTTTTAATTGCGCAAAGGATGATAACCCAACCGTAATTAATGAACCACCAATTGTGGTGAAAAAAGACATAAAATATTTAGCTCTTGGTGACTCCTACACAATTGGCCAAAGTGTTGCTTTTGAAGATCGATATCCAATTCAGTTAGAAACTCAACTAATCAATGATTCGATAAATGTTGACACAACAATCATTATTGCAAAAACAGGTTGGACGACAGCTAACTTAAAAAATGCTATTATTGATGCAGATTTGACTGATACATTTGACCTCGTTTCCTTACTAATTGGAGTCAATAATCAATATCAAGGAAGGCCAATTGACGAATACGAAATCGAATTCGCAGAACTGTTGCAAACTGCAATTGATTTTGCCGGAGGTAAAAAAGAAAATGTTTTTGTGATTTCAATTCCTGATTATGCTTACACTCCTTTTGGGAATGGCAATACTTTAACTAGTCAAAAAATAGATGATTTTAACTTAGTCAACAAGACGATAACTGATAGTGTTGGTATTAGTTATTTTAACATTACTCCTATTTCAAGAGAAGGTTTGGACAAACCAGAATTAGTTGCTAGTGATAATTTACATCCATCAGGAGAGCAATATTCACGGTGGGTAGATCTATTTTATGATGAAGTAAAATTGAAAGTGGAAGATTAGTTTTTTTCTTAATTTTGTGGCAGTATTCATTTAATTACAACACCTATGAAGTTTTATTTCATTGCCATTCTAATAATCATTTTTCCTTTTCATTTTTATGCGCAAAAGGATTTCAATCCACAAAATTTTCCTTCTTTCAAATCTGTGGAAGAACATTTTTACGAAAATTACAATGCACCCGAAGATGATGATTTGCTTTATTTCGAAAAACGACCCGAAGGGTATTTCGTGGCCATTGCTTTTGAGTATCCTTATGACGTTCGAGAAAAAAGAGAAATGCTCTGGTCCTATGAAACTAAATCTTTCCAACAATTAAAATCATATCTCTCAGGTTCAGCTGATATAAAAAACCTACGTAGAGTTCGGCACTCAACCTCTAATACGCATGAATTTAATTATTGCGCCTTTGCTGGCTATCCTGGTTGGCAATTAGACGTGATTGAATATTTTGGAGAAAAAGAAAATCTTCCTGACACAATTTTATATGGATTGGCTAGAGCATACACTACTCATGCAACTAATTTAATTAGTAATCGAGGAGGGAATATTGATAAAGAAAAACAATTTGATCTTCCCAAAGGAAAGAATTCTCTCTCTCCAGAACAGCTAAAAATTTATCGAGAATATTTTCACGCTGGTCATGCAACGTTCAAAAAACTATCTGAACAAAATCCTGATTTCGAAACTATCGTTGGAAAAAATTATATCAAATATTGTAATGAAGTGATGAACACTTTTTTACAATTACTTTATTTCCAAAATGAGGAAGAAGCAAGAAAAGAGTTGAAACCTAATTTATATAATGAATTTTATATTAATGCTGCTAAAAACTATTTGAATTCTTGTCCTCCAAATGCGATACTTTTCACTTATGGAGATAACGATACTTATCCACTTTTATATGTGCAAGCTCAATTAGGTTTTCGAACTGATGTACTGCTGGTCAATACAAGTTTACTTCAACTAGATCGGTACATCGATCATTTACGAAAAGGTGTTTTTGATGCCCCAGCTTATCCTTTGCCTTTTGACGCTTCATTTTATGAAGGTGATAAAAACAACCAGGTTTATACAAATCTTCCTAGAAATAAAAAAGAAAACTTCTCTTTGGATGAGGCCTTCCAGTTTATAAAAAATGAGAAAAACCATTTTGGTTCGGGAATGAAAAAAGTAGCTTCTTTTCCCTCTAATAATTTTTTTATTGAAGTCAATAAAAAATCAATCCTTAAGAAAAATATAGTTCCTAGTTCTCAACTTGAAAATACTGTTGACACAATAAAATGGACAATTCCTCAGAATTACATTTTAAAAAATGACCTTGCTCTTTTAGGATTAATTGCTAAAAATAATTGGGAGCGACCAATTTGCATTGGAGCGACTTGTCGTAAATCTGTCTTTCTAGGAATGGAAGATTATTTTCATTTAGAAGGATTAGCTTATCGATTTTATCCAGTCAAAAAAAACCAGGAAACTACTTATCTAATGGGGGGTATAAATGTGGAGGAGAGTTTTAAAAAAATTACCGAAGATTTCACTTGGAATGGAATTGATAAAATAGAATCTGGCGAAAAAGTCTATTTTACTTCCTACTTAATTTTATTTACTCAGCTAGCAAATCAATTAACTATTCAAGACGAAAATGAAAAGGCAGAACAAATTTTAGATATTTTCATCAAAACCTTTCCGAATGAAGTAATAGAATATGATAACTCATTCGGGTTGATCGCAGATTTATATCTTCAATTAGAAGAAATAGAAAAAGCTAAAAAAATTGCTATCCAAATAGCTGAGAATTTCACTAAAATCAAAAATCCGTCCCAATGGAATATAAATACTTTTTACCGATTTAAAAGTCAAGCACATAAATATAACAGTCAAAAACTGAATCGAATCTTAGAAAAGATCAGTTGGTGATTATTTTCTCCAACCACTTCTTTATCTTCGCAAAAATTTAATCAAAAAAAATAACTCAATGGAAAGTATTCTTTTCTCTAAAGAAAATGGCATCGCCACTATCACGCTCAATCGTCCTGACAAATTTAATAGTGTCACGAAGGAAATCGCAATGGGTATGCAACAATTTTTAAAAGAAAGTGCAGAAGATTCAGAAGTTCGTTGCATCGTCATTACCGCTACAGGAAAAGCATTTTGTGCAGGTCAAGATTTGGCGGAAGCGACTCACCCTGATAGTCCTGACTTATCGGTTTTTGTGAGCAAACATTATAATCCAATTATCAAAAAAATTAGAGAAATAGAAAAACCCGTAGTTGCCGCTGTCAATGGAATCGCAGCAGGTGCAGGTGCAAATATTGCCTTGGCTTGCGACATTGTAATTGCAACTGAGTCTTCCTATTTTATGCAAGCATTTTCAAAAATTGGTTTGATTCCAGATAGTGGTGGAACATTCACTTTACCTCGTTTAGTAGGAATGGCAAGAGCGACTGCTTTAGCTTTTTTAGGAGAAAAAGTATCTGCTCGAGATGCTGTAGAAATGGGAATGATTTACAAATATGTTGCGGACGAAGACTTTGAAAGTGAAGTACAAAAATTAGCTAGCAAATTAGCAAAAATGCCAACAAGAGGTTTAGCTTACACCAAACTAGCTTTTAATAAATCATTGACTAACGATCTCGGAACTCAACTTGCAGTCGAAGAACACCTGCAAAGTGATGCATCTCACACCGCAGATTATAAAGAGGGAGTAGCTGCTTTCTTAGAAAAAAGAAAACCAGTTTTTAAAGGGGAATAGTTTAATGGATATTGTGATTTTGGGTATTATGATAATACCAATACTCAAAATCCCAATATCAAAATTTAGAAAAAATGAAAATAGGTATTTTAGGAAGTGGTTCAATGGGAAGCGGTATCGCACAAGTTGCAGCCACAGCAGGACACGAAGTAATTCTTTTTGACAAAAACAAAGAAGCGCTAACTCGGGCTAGCGAAAAACTACAAAAGATTCTCAATCGTCTCGTCGAAAAAGGACGAATAGATGATGCAACTGCCAAAGCAATTTTTGGAAGAATCTATCTCGTCGATAACATGAGTGCCTACGCCGAATGTGGACTTGTCATCGAAGCTATTATTGAAAATGTGGACGTAAAAAAATCCGTTTTCCAACAAATGGAAAGTATCGTAAATGATGATTGTATTTTAGCATCCAACACTTCTTCGCTATCCATCGCATCTATCGCAGCAGCTTGTGAAAAATCAGAACGAGTTATCGGAATTCATTTTTTCAATCCTGCTCCATTGATGAAATTAGTAGAAATAATTCCAGCGGTACAAACTGCCAATGACGTTTTGGAAAAATCTCAAAAACTCATCGATAGTTGGGGAAAACTAACTGTAGTAACGAAAGACACTCCTGGATTTATCGTCAATCGAGTAGCACGTCCATTTTATGCTGAAGCGCTTCGCATCCTTGAAGAAGGTGTAGCAGATGTCCCAACAATTGATTGGGCGATGACTGAAATTGCAGGTTTCAGAATGGGACCATTTACATTGATGGATTACATTGGCAATGATGTAAATTATACGGTGACGGAAACTGTTTTTACTGCCTTCTATTTTGATCCTCGTTACAAACCAGCGTTTACTCAAAAGCGATTATCCGAAGCAGGTTACCTTGGCAGAAAATCAGGAAGAGGTTTTTATGACTATTCCGAAAATGCAAAAAATCCAGAGGCTACAAAAGATCAAAGGCTAGGAAAAAACATAGTTAAAAGAATCATCGCGATGTTAATCAATGAAGCTGCTGATGCTGTCTTTTGGCAAATTGCCTCGAAAAAAGATATTGATTTAGCCATGACCAAAGGAGTGAATTATCCAAAAGGATTACTAAGATGGGCAGACGAAATTGGCATTAAAAAATGTGTCAAACGGATGGATAAATTATATAAAATCTATGGCGAAGATCGCTATCGTTGTAGTCCGCTTTTGCGAAAAATGGCGAAGCAGGGAACAAACTTTTTTGAAAAAGAAAAGGAGATGATTTGATTAAGAAAAAACTCGAAGTGATTTTACGCTTCGAGTTTTTTTATGAGACACAATCGACGCTCCTGTTCATTTTTTTCACAAAAAAATAAACTCAACTCATAAACACTCGTAATAAAAAAGTTAGTTTTGTTAAAAAGAAATTAGAACCTCATGACAAACGAAATTCGAGTGGCATTGGTAATAAACAACTTGGTGATCTCCAGTTGGAAATATAAATTAATATCAAGAATTGTAGATGAGAAGGTTGCTGATATAAGTTGTGCAATTGTCCTACCCAAAGAGTATATTTCAATAAAGAAAGGAGGAAGTAAGATTCAGGATTTCCATATCAATTTGGATAAGAAATATTATAAACCATCACCAGATGCTTTTGAAGAGAAAAATTTAAAAGACTTAATTCCTAAGCAAGATAATTGGTTGTCAGATGGTTATGAAGATAAATTGAAAAACGAAAATTTCGACTTTTTAATCTGGTTGAGTGACGAATCTCCTAGCGATTTATTTTATGATAATTTGAAGTATGGTATTTTAAGTTTTGCTCATGGAGATGATGAGGAACGATTTTCTCATTTTGGATATGACGAATTTATGAAAATGAAAGGAGTAATTAATTCCTCTCTAATTCTAAAAAAAGATGTTAATGACGCGGGAAAAATTATTTCCCAAACTTGGTCAACTATGACTACATTATCATTATCACGTTCTCGAAATGAACATGCATGGAAACTACATTCTTTCATCCCGAGAGCCTTAAATAATTTTTCAAAAGAGGGAGAAGCCTTTCTTTCAAATAAACCTCAATACTTAAAAAAAGAAAATCCATCTCATCAAAAATCACCTAGTGAAATTAGCGCTTTAATAAATTTGAGTAATCATTTTTGTCGCTTCGTTTATAATTTTATTCGGAAAAAGTTTTATCGCGAACAATGGTTACTTCTATTCAAAAATGAAAACGCTCCTTCCACTTCAGTCAACGATTTTAAAACCATCCTTCCTCCAAAAGATCGATTTTGGGCAGACCCGATATTAGTTCAAAGAGACAATAAGAACTATCTGTTTTTCGAAGAATTACTTTATTCAACTGGGCGAGGATTTTTATCTGTTGTAGAGATAGATAAAAATGGATTTTCAGGACCGATCACTCCTATTTTGGAAAAGCCTTATCATTTGTCTTATCCATTTGTTTTTGAATTAGAAGATAAGTATTACATGATTCCAGAATCAAATGAAAATAAAAATATCCAACTTTATGAGTGTACGAATTTTCCTTTTGAGTGGAAACACAAAATGGACTTGATGACGGATGTAGTTGCTGTTGATACAACTCTGTTTTATCATAATGAAAAGTGGTGGATGTTTACACTTATTTCTGAATGTAAAGGCATAGGAAAAAATGATGAGTTGTTTCTTTTTTATTCGGATAATCCGTTTGCCCAAGATTGGAAAAGCCATACTCAGAATCCGATAATTTCAGATGTCAGAAGTGCAAGACCAGGGGGAAGTATTTTTATTCAAGATGGAAAAATCATCAGACCTTCTCAAGATTGTTCCAAGAAGTATGGCTATGGAGTCAACCTCAATGAAATTGAAATCATGACAGAAACAGAATATCGTGAAAAACGAATTCTGCATATTGCTCCAACTGATATTGATAAAAATTTCAGACGTGCACATACCTATGTACATCTGAATGGAGTATCTTATATTGATGGTTTAATTCAGCGAGGCAAATATTTTTAAGGACGAATAATTAAACCGCCTCATACAAGTTTAAATACTCTTTGTCCATTCTATCAATTGTAAAATGTTCATAAATGCGGGCTTTCCCTTTTTGTCCCATTTCAACACATAACTCAGGGCGGGCTAATAAATAATCCAATTTCTTAAATAGAGAATCAGGATCTTTTTGAGGAACTAAAAACCCAGTTTCACCATCCATCACTAACTCTTTAGTACCTCCACCATCTGATGCGATAACTGGTTTCCCAAGTACCATATATTCCATAATAGAATTGGAAATACCTTCTGTATAAGTTGCCAAAACTCCAATGTCTAAAAGATTTACAACAGATTCTACATCATGAACCATTCCTAGGAAAAGTATTTTATCTTTAAATTTTTCTGGGACTATGGATTTAAAATGATCTAAATTCGGGCCGTCACCAATAGCTAGAAATGTGGTGTCATTTTGTTTTTCGAGGTATTTACAAGCTGCTTTGATATAGGTATCATAATCTTTTCGATCAAAAAAAGCACCTACCATTCCAACTAATTTACCTGGCTTGATTTGATATTGTTGGCGAGTCTTTTCTTCATCATTAATATTTTTGACTCTATTAAAATCAAAACCATTATGGATGCAAGATCTCTTTTTTTCAGGAACTCGATACGCTTCCAAACCTGCATTAGAATTAGCAACAATAATATCGGAGAAAGGAAAAGTTAACCCTGCTCTAAAATATCTCTTGTCAAGTAAACTCATATCCTCGGGAGCATCAGCTATACATGCATTGATGAGTTTAATTCCTAAAAGTTTAACTGTAGGAATAGCATAAATCGTCGGCATGATTCCCCAACTATGTATAATATCTGGTCTTTCTTTTTTACAAATATTATACAAGCGATAAAAAACACGAGGGTCTTTTTTGGGCTTTCTTTCTAAGTAATAAATAGGAATATTCAGGTCGTACACTTCTGGATAGTGTACTCTACTTTTATTGGCAAAAAGAACTAACGAAACTTCTATATCTTTTCTTTGCGAATAACTTTTTAATAGTTCTAATAGTCGCCTTTCTCGGCCACCTTTCACAAGACTATCTATTAGCATTAATACTTTCATTTGGATATTATTTATTTCTTAATGGAAATTACGAAAAGTTTGTTCAATAGATTTGAAACTCAATACTTTGTAGTAAGTAAGAAGCAAATTTTTGATTATTTTAAATATTGAAAAACAATAGGATGGGTAATGGGTCTCTAAAAGAGTGTACAAATTTAACTAAATACTTAAATAAATCCAACTTAGTGTTCTATTGTGATTCCTAACCATTAAGAATCTTTTATCATCTCAATAAATCATAAAAAAGTCATAAAATTCGTTTAACCCTAAAACACCATTTTTATTTCCGTATTTTTGCAAAAATATTTTAAACAGAATGAATCAAGTAAAACTAATCGCGTTGATCTTTGTTTTCTTCCTAGGAACTAGCTTTTCTGGAAAAAATGAAGCGCACGATATTCATGTTAGCAAATGCAATATTGATTTTTCTAATGAAGAAAAAACATTGCAAATCACGATGCATATTTACCTTGACGATTTGGAATCTGATATTGCAAAAGGTGGTGTGACTGAAAAATTACATTTACTCACAGAGAAAGAACACGCAGACGGAGATAAATTTTTACTAGAGTATTTTCAAAAGAAATTCAAACTCCAAGTCAATCAAAAAAACGTGAGTTATAATTTTTTAGGAAAAGAAATTACAGAAGATTTGTTAGGTGGTTGGTTTTATCTCGAAGTAGAAAATGTCCAAGAGCTTAAAGACCTAAAAATCAATTACGAAATCCTTACAGATTTATATAATGACCAACAAAGCGTCATCAAAATCAAAGGACCAAACCAAAAGAAAGGTTATCTCCTACTCGATAGCAAAAAGAAAGAAGCTAACGTAACCTTCTGATAATGAACTTATTAAAAAAAATATTAATCCTCCCGATTCGTTTTTATCAAATCACTATTTCGCCTTTATTGGGTTCGAATTGTCGATATCAGCCGACTTGTTCCCACTATATGATTGGTGCAATTGAAGAATGGGGGATTTTTAAAGGAACATGGTTAGGCTTAAAACGCATCGGTAGATGCCATCCTTGGAGCAAGCGAGATATGCATGATCCTGTTCCAAAAAAGAAAAAAAAATAAAACTATTTAGAACTGTTAACAATCGAATTTGTTAGCAGTTTTTTCATTAATAAAAAATTGTAAAAACATTGTTATGTTAAGAAGACCTAGACGAAACCGACGTTCATCAGCCATTCGAGGTATGGTTAGAGAAACACGTTTATCGACAGATAATTTAGTGTATCCTCTTTTTATTTTTGATGGAAAAAATATCAAAAACGAAATTTCCTCTTTGCCTGGAAATTATCGAATGTCGTTGGATAATATTTTAATTGAAATCGAAGAGTGCGTGAATTTAGGTTTGCAGAACTTCATCATGTTCCCAGCTGTTGATGAAAAATTAAAAAATAAAACAGCTACCTACAGTTACAATCCTAAAAATTTCTATCTCAAAGCTGCGACTAAAATCAAAAAGAAATTCCCTAAAATTACTTTGATTAGTGATGTTGCTATGGATCCTTATAGTTCTGATGGACATGATGGTTTAGTAAAAAATGGAAAAATCCTTAATGATCCTACTCTACCTATTTTAGGAAAAATGGCAGTAGCTCAGGCAAAAGCAGGATTCGATATTATTGGCCCGTCTGACAAAATGGATGGTCGAGTTCAATATATTCGAGAGGCATTGGATAAAGCAGGATTTTCAGAAACAAGTATCATGTCTTATTCCGTAAAATACGCCAGCGCATTTTATGGGCCATTCCGTGATGCTTTAGACTCAGCTCCAAAAGCAGGCGACAAAAAAACTTACCAAATGGATCCTGCGAATCAACGAGAGGCGCTTATCGAAGCAGAATTGGATACACAAGAAGGAGCAGATTTTTTGATGGTCAAACCTGCTTTAAACTATTTGGATGTAATTAGTTTATTGAAAAGTAATTTTGAATTACCGATTGCAGCTTATCATGTGAGTGGAGAATGTGCAATGTTAATTGCAGCTTGTCAAAATGGATGGTTAAATTATGAAACTGCAATGCCAGAAACTTTAACAAGTATTCATCGAGCAGGAGCTGATGTGATCATTACTTATTTTGCAAAGGACTATGCGAAGCTCGCAAAATAGCACGTGGTGGTCTGCTTTAGCTGACCTTAAAAATGAAATCCCTAGAGGAAAATAATTTTAAGGTCAGCTAAAGCAGACCGCTAGGTGCTATTTATGTAAAATCAAAAAGGGAATCCGACCTATGTCGAATTCCCATATATTTTGATAGCGTAACAAATTACGCCTTTTGATTATTTCAAAAGGTTTATTTCAGACTAACTTCTCTTTCTTCAATCATCTTTCGGATATTAATCAATGCATATCGCATTCTCCCCAAAGCTGTATTGATACTAACTCTCGTCAATTGAGAAATTTCTTTAAAACTCATATCCGCATAGTGACGAAGAATTACCACTTCTCTTTGTTCAGGTGGCAATGCGTCCACAAGCGAACGAATTTTTTGGTGTGTTTGACTTTTCATGATAGTTTCTTCTGCATTGTCATCTCCTGATTTTAATACATCAAAAATATCAAATGTTTCTGTTTGGGAAACTTTCGGACGACGCTTAGTTCGTCTAAAGTTATCTACACACATATTATATGAAATCCGTAAAGCCCATTGCAAAAACTTGCCTTCGTGGTTATATTTTCCTTTTCGTAGTGTATCAATAATTTTGATAAACACCTCTTGGAAGATATCCTCAGCAAGTGCTGTGTCTTTTACGAATAAATAAATTTGAGTGTAAATTTTCGCCTTGTGTCGAGTTAATAAAACTTCGAAGGCTTTCTCGCTACCTTCAAGGTAACTGTAAATCAATTGCTGATCGTTCAACTGGGTAACTTGCATAACTATCTACATTTAAGTTAAAAAAAAAGTGGTCTTTGACAATAAATTTTAAAAAAGTGTAGATGTTATGTGATCTATAAGCAATTAATTTTATGAAGAAAAATGATTTGAATATGGGTAATAACCTTTCAATTATTGTGGATTTCTACTATTATTATTCAAAATCTATTCCCAAGATAAGAGAATATTATATCCGAGGCTAATTTTTTTTATTCATTTAAGAAAAATTTAACGAAAACGTTAATTAGCATACATTTATTATAATCTGCTATAATTATTAATAAAAAAGGCATTAAAAGTGAACTTTTACTTTTTAATGCCTTTTTTATTTTAACATTTATCAACCCAACGAATTGGTTTTCAAGTATTTACAAATATCATATTTAAAAATGGAAATTAAGTATTATTGATAACGGAGCGTTAAAAAAAGTATCTGCAGAGTACCTTTCACTTCTATTTTCATTCTGATTTTCTGCTTGACCTTCAACTCGAGTTAATGATTTTGACTTTCTATATGAAAAAGATAACACATAACTAGTCTCCGTTAATAAAGATAGGCGATCATTTATTCGAAATTGAATTCCGGCTAAAGCTCTTATCCCTGTTGCAAAATTAAAGATAGAATTCTCCTGAGTTGATTCCCCATTAGAATTAATACTTGTATTTGTCGACTTTGAAAAACTCCCTCGATAATGCGTTTCCCATCCAAATAGAGATTGCCACCTTTTAGTAATATTTTTATAGTGTTCTCTCCCAAAACGATAAGACAGTTGAATTTGACCATTAATTTGATCCTGACCATTGTTATTGCTAGAATTCGCCAAATTTATTTTTCCTCCAAATCCATGACGCCACTTTTTTCCATTAGTTCCTTTTTTATATAAAATAAGTATGTCTGGCGTATTCTCTAATCCCTGATTAAAACTTACAAACCGCAAAAAGAAATTCGTCGCATTTAATCCAATCTGTTTTTCAAAGCCTTCTGAAAAGCTTTCATTTCTATCTTGTGCAAAAAGTGATTTTCCGATAAAAACGAAAGCAATTAAGATCATTACATTTTTCATATTTTTTAGTTTTAGCTATTAATAATACTCACAATGTGAGGTTTTGATTTAAAAAAATAAAACTAACTCTTGAGTTTAATCTAATTTTAAGCACTTCTTAAATTTTTCCATAACAATTTATCTTCTTCACATTTTATTTTTCTGAATTAAAGAAAATTTAAAGCCTAGCTTCTCTCTAATAATTGAACAATAAATATCCATTTAGAATAAATTAAGAAAATGACATTTTAACTAAACCACTCCTGCATTTTGATGTTTCCTTAGCGGAGTAAAACTAACTTTTCATGGACTTATTTTTTTACATGAAAAAGCAGTAATTTCGCTTCCTTATTTTTGTAAAAATTTTGACCAAAACTTTCACACTTTATGGCTACTAAAAAAGCTCCAGCTGTTCTCAGAAAACCTACAGCATCTAAACAATTGGATGGTATCTATATCAAAGGTGCTCGTGGGAATAATTTGAAGAATGTGGATTTGATGATTCCTCGTGACAAGTTGGTTGTAGTGACAGGAGTTTCTGGTTCGGGGAAATCTTCGATTACAATGGATACCTTATATGCAGAAGGTCAGCGTCGATATGTGGAAAGTTTATCGAGTTACGCAAGACAGTTTTTGATGCGAATGAAAAAACCTGAGGTGGATTACATCAAAGGTATTTGCCCTGCGATTGCGATTGAGCAAAAAGTGAGTACTCGAAATTCTCGATCAACAGTTGGTTCGTTGACAGAAATTTTTGATTACCTCCGATTATTGTACGCTCGAATTGGGAAAACAATTTCACCAATTAGCGGAAAAGAAGTGCGCAAGCATGAAGTGCAAGATGTGGTCGATTTTATCCAAAAAAATGAAGAAGGCGAAAAAGTCCAACTCTTTATTCCGCTTCAGCAAAAATATAAAGATCGAACCTTGAAACAAGAGTTATCTTTTTTATTGCAAAAAGGATTTACACGGTTATATATTAATAAAGAGCTCAAAAGAATTGAAGATATTTTAGAAGACGAAAAAATCAAGTTAGACAAGACAGTTGATTTTTTTGCAAAAAAAGATTTAAGGATTTTAATCGATAGATTCGCGATTCGATCAAATGAAGATATTGAACATATTCAAAGAATTGGTGACTCTGTCCAAACTGCCTTTGCTGAAAGCGAAGGTGAATGTATTGTTGATATCATTGGAAAAGGGAAGAAAGAATTTAATAATCGTTTTGAATTGGATGGAATGGTTTTCTTACAACCGACGCATCAATTATTTAATTCTAATAACCCTTATGGCGCCTGTCCGAAGTGTGAAGGATTTGGGAAAACGATGGGTGTCGATGAAAATAAAGTTATACCTAATCCATCTCTTTCAGTTTTTGATGGAGCGGTGGCCTGTTGGAAAGGAGAAAAATTAGGCCGATGGTTAGATTTATTTTTGAGCGCTGCGCACAAATTTAATTTCCCAGTTCATCGCCCTTGGCAAGACTTGACAAAGGAGCAAAAGAAATTAGTTTGGGATGGAAATGAATATTTCAATGGTATCCATGATTTTTTTAAAGAGCTAGAAGAAAAAACTTATAAAATTCAAAACAGAGTAATGCTTGCTCGATACCGAGGAAAAACTACTTGCTATAATTGCGATGGAGGAAGACTTCGCCCCGAAGCAACTTATGTCAAAATTGGTGGCATCTCGATTACTGAGTTAACTGATATTCCACTCGATGAGTTATTAGTTTTTTTCCAAAAATTAAAACTCAACGCAAACGATAAAGAAATTGCCAAACGACTTTTAGTTGAAGTTGAAAATCGATTACAATTTATGCTTGATGTTGGATTGGGATATTTGACTTTGAGTAGAAATTCCGCAACACTTAGTGGGGGGGAAACTCAACGAATTAATTTGACTCGTACTTTAGGAAGTAATTTGACAAGCTCGCTTTATATTTTGGATGAGCCAAGTGTGGGGTTACATCCAAGAGATACTGGTCGATTGGTCAAAGTTTTGAAATCACTTAGAGATTTAGGAAATACTGTTGTCGTGGTCGAGCACGAAGAAGACATTATTAAGAATTGTGATTACTTAGTTGACATGGGACCAGAAGCTGGGATTCATGGAGGTGAAGTCGTTTTTGCGGGTGACTATAAAAAAATATTTACGCTAGCCAGAGATAGTTTGACGACAGCTTATATGAGTGGTCGAATGGAAATTCCAGTTCCAGAATTTCGGAGAAGTTTTACAGATTTTATTGAGGTAAAAGGAGCACGACAAAATAATTTAAAAAGTGTTGATGCGAAATTTCCACTCAACACTTTGACCGTGGTAAGTGGTGTTTCAGGTTCTGGGAAGACGACTTTGGTTAAACAAATTTTATACCCAGCCTTAAAAAGACATTTGGGGCAACCTCATCCAATTGCACCTGGGATGCATGATGAATTGACTGGAAGTTTGAAAAGAATCACCCAAGTCGAAATGGTAAACCAAAATCCAATTGGTAAATCTTCTCGTTCCAATCCTGTCACCTATGTCAAAGCATACGATACCATTCGTGCGTTAATGGCCAACCAACAATTGTCAAAAATTCGAGGTTACATGCCGAAGCATTTTTCTTTCAATGTTGATGCTGGGCGATGTGAAACTTGTAGCGGCGATGGAGAACAAGTTGTTGAAATGCAGTTTCTGGCTGACGTAAGGTTGGAGTGTGAAGAGTGCAAAGGAAAACGATTCAAGGCTGAAATATTAGACATCAAATACAAAGACAAAAATATTTTTGAAATCCTAGATTTGAGCATCGAGGAAGCACTCGATTTTTTTGCAGATGCCAAAGATGTCGTGAAAAAAATTCGTCCACTCTATAATGTAGGTTTAGGATATATCAAGTTGGGGCAGTCCTCCTCTACTCTTTCAGGTGGTGAAGCTCAGCGGGTAAAGTTGGCTTCTTTTTTAACCAAAGAACGAACTACTGAAAAGATCCTTTTTATTTTTGATGAGCCGACGACAGGTTTGCATTTTCATGATATCCAAAAATTATTGACTGCTCTAAATGCCTTAGTTGAAAAAGGTCATACTGTTCTCGTTGTGGAGCATAATATGGAAGTTATCAAGTCAGCAGATTGGGTAATTGATCTTGGACCAGATGGAGGAAAAGATGGTGGAAGTTTAGTTTTCCAAGGAATTCCTGAAGACTTGATAAAAGTGAAAGAAAGTTATACTGGAAAATATTTAAAAGAGAAATTGTAGTTTTTCAATTTCAAAGTGATCTTTTAGTCCTTCCTGTTAAAAAAAAACGGGAAGGACTTTTTATTTAAATCATCATCCTTTTTCATCATTACTCTCATTAAGCCAACACATTACTGATTTAATTTATATTTCAGAATTAGTACTCTAATCTTTAGATTTATTTATTAATTTTAAAAAACTGTTTAAAATATCTACTGTCATTAGACTTTTAACCATTGAAATCACAAATAATTTTAACCCAAAAAAATGTATTATCATTTTTATATTAAAAACTTAGTCTCCTTATTTATTCTCTCTCTCCTCCCTTATTGTATTTCTGCTCAAAATAGTTTGAATCAAGAATTAGATATCCTATTTAATAATTGGGAACATTTTCAAGACAAAGAAGATTTTGAGAGAGCTATCGAACAAGCGGAAAAAGCTTTTCAATTAGCTCAAGAAAACAACCTAGAAGAGCCTATGGCTTTTGCTCTAAATAAGCAAGGGAAATCACTAATTAGAATAAAAAAACGTATCAATAAAAATCAAAAACTAGCCGAGGAAAAATTTACTAGTAGCCTCTATCACTCCACTAATAGTAAAAATTCCAAATTGCAAATCAATAATTTGGAACAATTAATCTGGTTGGCAAAACAGCGCAACGATGCCCAAAAAATTGTTGTCTATTCTGATCAAATTAAGCAAATTAAACAATTAGAAGCAACAACTGCTCAAAATGATACTCTATCTAAAAAGAAAGAATTCTTAGAGGTAGAACTTGATCAACTAGCTACTCAAAAAGAACAATTAGCCATCCAAAAAAATACACTCTCTCAAAAAATACAATCCCTAACTCAAACACAATTGGAATCAGAATTATTAATAGCCCTACAAAAGAATCAAGTTGATTCTTTTCGTTTTGAAAATATTAAAGACGCTCTTTTATTGGAAAAAAATAATTTGATACTTACCCAACAAGCTTCAAAATTAGAGTTACAAAAAAGTCAAATTGAACTAACTACTAGCCAACGGAATTTGATTCTTGCCTTAATTGCTATTATTGGTTTAATCGCTATTGGAGCTATTATTCGATATTTAGAAACAAAAAAACATTATAAAACACTCCGTATCAAAAATGAAATTATTGAAGAAGAGCGAAAAAAATCAGAGGAACTACTTCTAAATATTTTACCTACTGTCGTTGCCAATGAATTAAAATTGAACGGAGTTGCCGCAGCAAAAAGGTATGAACACGCGACTGTCTTTTTCTCTGATTTTAAAGATTTCAGCAAAATGTCTAAATCACTTTCCCCTGAAAAACTAGTAGCTCTTTTAGATTTTCATTTTAAAGCTTTTGACAAAATAATTGAAAAATATAATATCGAAAAAATTAAAACTATCGGTGATGCATACATGTGTGTAAGTGGACTTCCTGAAAAAGACCCGAACAATGCTATTGAAATCATGAAAGCAGCATTGGAAATTCAAACCTTTTTGAGGGAGCTAAAAAAGGAAAAGTCTAAAAAAAGAGAGCCTTTTTTCGAAGCAAGAATTGGAGTCCATACTGGTGCTTTAGTTGCTGGAGTAGTTGGCTCCAAAAAATTTGCTTACGATGTTTGGGGAGATACCGTTAATATAGCTGCTCGCCTAGAATCAAAGGGTGAGGTTGGCAAAGTGAATATTTCTCATTCTACTTACAAATTAATAAAAGGTAAATACAACTGTATTCCAAGAGGTAAAATTCCAGTAAAAAATAGAGGCGAAATTGAAATGTATTTTGCTGAGGTGAAATAATTAAACGAGACGCTTACATCGTTTTCTGCTCAATTATTTTATTGTCGATAATTAAACTCTATTTCCTTCCCTCCATTGACAATAAAATTTTGAATAAAATCTTCATCATTCATTACTACACTTTCGCTTTTTAGTTTATTGAGATACTTCTCAAAAAAAGAAAGTGTTTGTGGAAAGTTCATTTTCCAACTCTCTCCTTCTCCTTTAGAAAATTCAACCTTCGATTGGACATAAGTATGTGCATTGGGATTGACTTTGTAATTAATGATTGCTGTAGCAATTCGATCGTTCCCTCTTTCTAATTTATGGAATTTATATCGCTTCCGGTTATCCACTCCAATCGGTCCAAAATCTGCGAGAACAGCAATCGAAATCACATCTTCCAATTCAATAATTTCAGTTGAATCATTTGGCGCCATCATCTCCAATACCTGAACCATATACCTTGTAGAAAGAGGATAAACTGAAACATTACAATAATTACGGATATCTTTTTTCATTCTTGACGATGCGACTTTTCCCATTTCAGAAAAATAATTGACAGATTCTTCATCCAACATTTCAACCAAAGATTCAGCATCTTGATAATTTTGAATCGCACTAAAAGTTGTTTTGATTTCCTCTTCGGTATTTCCACAACTACAAATCAAAAAAACTACACTAAAAAAAAAGATATTTCTTAACATCATTCAGGTTTTCTAAAAAAAAATCAAAAGTAATCATTACCCTGTACTTATTAAAAAAGTCCATTACACTTTATTCTCAAAAAAAAATCCCAAATCTTCAACATGGAAGATTTGGGATTTCTATTAAATTAGGGATACGCCAAGTGGTAGAGCAAACAAGTTAAAAAAGATTACCTTAGGAGAATATTTTTCAAAAGTAAAAGGAAAAGGAGTTGTAAAATGTGAAACTCAACTCTTGCCTTTGAAAGATGATCTTTGACATATGATAGGAGCACATACAGAAGCGCGTATATTATTTGATTACGGAGATATGGTTTATTTAGATACTTTACTGATATCTAAATTTGAAATAGAAGACATTATTTAAAATTGCTTCCCAATAAGGAATACCATTAATTATTAAGGAGTTACGAAAGTAAAAACTCATTTAGAATAATGTTTAAGAAATTTTCTGAAAAATAACAATTAGAATAATACTATATTTTAAACATATTTAATCATCTAAACTATACAAAATGAAAAACACTTTAATTTTCACCCTACTTTTATTTGCTCATTTAACAATGGGACAAATAACAGTAAGCGGAACTATTTCTGACGAAAATCAAGAACCTTTAATTGGAGCTACAGTATCTGTTAAAAGTACCGGAGAGGGAACTACTACTGATATTGATGGTCGTTATTCACTAACTGTGGCTGATAATAATGCCACGTTGATTTTTAGCTATATTGGTTATACAACACAAGAAATATCGCTTAATGGAAGAACATCATTGGACGTAGTGATGGCTACAGGATTAGCACTTGATGAAGTAGTATTTATTGGTAGTAGAGCAGGAGGAAGAACTAAACTTACAACTGCAGTTCCTGTTGATGTGATTGATGTATCAGAATTGGTTAAGTCCTCTCCTCAAGTTAACCTCAACCAGATTTTGAATTATGTAGCTCCCTCCTTCACTTCCAATGTTCAAAACATTTCAGATGGAACAGACCATATTGACCCTGCATCTTTAAGAGGTTTAGGACCTGACCAAGTTTTGGTGTTGATCAATGGAAAAAGAAGACACACTTCATCATTGATCAATGTAAATGGAACTTTTGGCCGAGGAAATGTAGGAACTGACCTTAATGCAATTCCTGCTGCAGCTATTGCAAGAATTGAGGTCTTGAGAGATGGTGCTGCTGCACAGTATGGTTCTGATGCCATTGCAGGAGTAATCAATATCGTTATGAGAGAGAATACTGACGCTTTAAATCTTACCGTCACAACAGGTGCAAACTTTAGTAAAAATGCAAATGGTCAGACAGGTGGTTCTGATGGAGCGACAACTAACTTGAGTGCAAATTATGGAATCGCTTTAGGGGAAAAAGGAGGCTTTATTAATTTTACCGGAGATTTTGATATCAGAGATGAATACAGTCGTATGAAGGAATGGGAAGGCACTATTTTTAACCAATATAATACGACGGAAAGATTTGCAGCAGCAGATGGATACGACATTTCTCTTCTTTTGGATGATGATGTTAGTGATGTTATTCAATATGCTGGCGCAGCCGGAATCGATTTAGCAGGTGCCACTACAAAAGCTGATTTGCAAGGAGTACTGTCTGCAGATAATACCGATGCAGAATTAAGTGCAAGAGGTTTATCAAGATCAGATTTCAACATGAGAGTTGGACAATCAAGATTAAGAGGTGGTAGGTTTTTCGCTAATATGGGAATGCCTCTTGATGATAACGGAACTGAATTTTATGCAACTATAGGTGTAGGAAAACGTGCAGGAAATTCTGCTGGTTTTTATAGGCTTCCTAATCAATCTAGAACTTTTACAGGAGCATACATGAATGGATTTTTACCAGAAATAAATTCTAAAATTTCTGACCGTTCTGTCTCTACTGGAATAAGAGGAAAAATAAAAGATTGGGATGTAGACTTTAGCAATACCTATGGTAGAAATTCATTTTTATTTAAAATTTCAAATACCTCAAATGCATCTATGCTCAATGCAACTCCTACAACTTTTGATGCGGGT
>CAJQQY010000103.1 GCA_905480595.1 uncultured Saprospiraceae bacterium
TTCAAAATCGTACCGCAAAACCATGTTATATTCTTCCCCTTTTGAATTTTGAAATTTCCCTACCGAACTCCCAATGACCATACTTCTAATGGTCTGATCAATGGTATGAATCGGCACTCCCAATGACATTGCTTTTTCCCGATTGATATTAAAAAACAATTCGATTTTGTTTTTACTTAATGGATTCCTGATATTAATAATGCCTGGAATTCCTTCTGCTTTTCGAGTGACCTCATTAGCATATTTTTGTAATTCATCTAATTCTTCACCATAGATATTAATAAGAATTGGAGGATTGACGGAAGGGCCTTGAGTAAATTCGATGAGGTTGATTTGAGCACTTTGATAATTTTTAAACGTAGTTCTCAGCTCATTAATGAAATTTGAAAAAGCCTCTGGTTCATATGATTTTGTGAAAACTAATAACTCCCCAAATCGACTAGAATAATCTGACGAGTTCATATTATAATATACTCTTGGATTACCTTTTCCAATATTGGTAGCATAATAATCTATTTCTGGTTGTTGATCTAAAGTAGCTTCTACGTAACGGATGGCTCGATTGGTAGCGTCCAAATTACTTCCCTCAGGTAATTGAACTTGAATTCTAAATAATGGTTTTTCAGCTTTTGGAAAAAGAGAAACCCCTACTTTGGGAACTAAACTAAATGCTCCAACTAGTGATAACAATGTAATTACAATTGTGATAGTTTGATGTTTGGAAGTCCATTTTAGCATTTCATTAAAAGGCCCGTGTACAAATTTTTGTAACCCTCGAAAAGCAAAAGTTTGTTTAGAAGGTTGATTTGGATCTCTCTTTTTCATCAACTTGCTAGCAAGGAGAGGAGTTAAAGTCGTCGCAATAATAAAAGATGCGACTAAGGTGCCGATGACGGTAACGGGCAAAGATTTAATAAAAGCTCCCGTAATATTTTGAATACTCAGTAATGGAATAAAAGCCAAAATTGTGGTAAGTGTAGCACTAGCCACAGGAGCAATTAATTGTTGAGTACCTTTGGTCGCAGCTTCTTTAGGAGATAACCCTTCTTCCAAAAATCGTTCGATATTTTCAATGATAGCAATCGAATTATCTACCAATAATCCTAAGGCAACTACAAGTGCTGTAATGGTCATCTGTTGCAAACCGTAGCCAGATAAATCGGCTAACCAAAGTCCAATCAAAATGGAAAATGGAATAGAAATACAAACCAACGTTGCCGACCGAAAACCTAATAAAAGAAAAATAATCAGCCCTACTAAAATAATTCCTTGTAAGAGATTATTGATAAATCCAGATGTACGTGCTTCGACATCTTTGGACTGGTCAAAAACAATTTTCAAGTCCATGTTTTTGGGAAGTTGGTATTTATCCAAAACTGCTTTTGCAGGATTGATGACCGAATAAATACTTGTGCCTTCTTTTTGTTGAAGGTTGATAAAAATGCACCGCTTTCCATTATATCGAGCTGTCCATTTTTCATCTTCGTAATCCATCACTACGCTAGCAATATTTTTTAGATAAACTAATTTGCCATCGTAGGATCCTACAATTGTATTGCTAAGTTGATTTAAATTTTCATAAACTCCAGAGGTGCGAATATTAAAAAGTCGATCAGAAACTTTTACGACTCCTCCTGGAATATTGGCATTGGTACTTCTAATTGCACGTTCAATATCTTCCAAAGAAATATTCAATTGCGTCATCTTAATTGGGTTCAAGGCAATTCTAACTTCTTCTTTTGGAAATGCTTCAACATCAACTTTGCGGACTCCAGAAATTTTTTCCAATCGTTTTTCAATGGCTTCTCCTGTTTCCATTAAGTCAGCATAAGAGGCTGTTTCTGAGATCAAGGCTAATTGTAAAACTCGTACTGAAGTGGTAGAATATTTCTCTACATGAATATCAAAAATCCCTTCCGGTAATTTATTTAGCAAAGTGTTGATCTTAGCTTGTACTTCTTTCTCTTTTTCCTTAGGGTCTATTCCGAAATCAAATTCTACAGAAGTAAAAGCAACGCTTTCCTTAATTTTAGAATTAATTGATTTTACTTTTGCCAACTCATTGACAGCAGATTCCAATAAATCAACTACATGTTTTTCTAGATCAGATGGACTTGCTCCAGGGTAGACTATTGTAATCCCAACCATGGGAAGGTGCAATATCGGATCCTCCATTTGAGGCATACTCAGGTAGGACGAAATTCCCAAAAACAACATAATTATAAATGTCATTATCGTGAATAATTTGTGCTTTATTGCAAGACTAGGGATATTCATATTGCTGTTTCCAGTTTTTCTATAATTATTTATTACTCACGAGGATATCATCTTGAGGGCTAATATTCGTTACATCGGAGATGACCACTTGTTGACCATTCTCTAATCCTGCTTGTATCAACAATTGATCTTTTTCTAATTTAAAAATTGAAACTTCCGTTTCCACAATTTTTTGATTTTTGAGAGTGAAAACGGTACCTATTTTTCCATTAGCACTTACCAATGCATCAACGGGAATTGAAATTAAAGAGCGATTCTCGCTCGACTTGATTTCCACATTTCCAATAAATCCAATAAACAATTGTTCCGAAGTAGGTTGCAAACTAATCTTCACTTCAAAGGTGTTGAAAACTGGATCTGCCATCTGGGAAATTTCAATGACTTTGCCTTCGAAAATTTTATCAGGGTAAGCATCAAAATAGATTTTAGCGGGATCGCCATTTTGAACATGTACGATTTCTTTATCAGTCACATGTACTTTAATCATCTTTGATTTTTGTTGAGAGGTAAAAAGAAAGATGGGCAGACCTCCACTCGCGATTTCATTTTGCTCCATATACTTTTGTAAAATCGTTCCGTTCGCTGGAGCAAAAATTTTGGCATCTTCCAAATTGAAATTAGCCATAGTTTGATTTTGAACACTTAGGTTTCGTGATTTTTGTGCGGTCAATAATTGGTTCTCAATTCCCTTTACACTTGTCCTTGCATTTTCCAATTGCTCTAAGGTCGCTACACTATCTTGGTAAAGTCCAAGGGTGTTTTCATAATCGCGGTTCGCTTTTTCTAACAATAGTTTTACATTTTCTATAGAGATATCAGATTGCTCAATATTAAGGTTGGCTTGCTGAGCATAGACATTCGCTTCCTTCACATCTACCGTCGCCAATAATTGACCTTGGCGAACAGTCTGACCATTTTTAACAAAAATTTTATTGATTTGCCCTCCCTTTTTAAAACTCAATTTTGTGGCTTCTTGAGTAATCAATTTTCCACTTGTAAAAATGGTTTGATGGTAATCTATTTGTTGAGCTTTTTGTACCACTATTTTTTTAGAAGTAGGTTCAGATATGGGAATTGTTGCTTTTGCTTCTTCTTTGCAACTTTGAAGTAGAAGGAAAAAAAAGAAGATGCCACTTGCTAATTGGAGTGTTTTTTTCATAGATGAAAATGAGTTAATTTAAATCGTTTTTCTAAAAAAAGTAAATCTGAAAAGTTCTACTTTCCGATCGCTTTTTCAAAAGCTAGAAATTTGACCTGATAATTAAATTGCGAAATAATTATTTCTTGATCTGCATTGGTAAGTTGTGTGCGAGCATTGTTTATTTCCAAAAGATTAGCTTGCCCTTGCTTGAATTTTTTATTAATTACTCGGTAGGCTTTGGTAGCACTTTCTTTTTTAGTCTTTGCTAAATCAATATTTTTTAGTGCTGTTTCAGCATCATAAAATGCGCCTAGCACTTCCAATTCTATTTTTTTGCGGAGGGCTTCTTTTTGAAAAATCAATAATTCTTTATCAATTTTTGCTTGCTCCACTTTGGGGCCATGACTTGCTTCTAAAATATTCCAACTCAAAATAACCGAAGCCATCGCATAATCATCTTCACTACCAAAAGAATAATTTTCGCCTTGAAAACCATAGTCCCCAACAAAGTTTAGTTGAGGCAATTTATCTGCTTTTTCCATTTTTATTTTTTGATCTGCCATGGAAGAAGCAATGTCCATTTGATTAAATTCTAGTCTATTATTTTTGGCGAGAGTAATGGCTTCCTCTAATGAAAGAGTATTTTGATTAATGGGAACTTCAGTTTCAGAAAATTTAATTTCAGTTGTGATGGGTTGATTCAACAAAAGATTAAAGTAAGCTTTTGCGAGTTGTTCTTTTTGGTTAACCTCAGCGATTTCTTTTTCTACCGATTTGATTTCTACCTCTGCGGAATAGACATAATCAATCGTTACTTTATGATGTTCAAAAAGGCTTTGTGCAGTTTTTAAATTTTCCTCTACTAAGCTCTTAGCATTGGCTAAACTTTTCTAAATGGCTTTGATCTTTAAAAAATTATAGTAGCTTTTTTTGACCTCGGCAACTATATCTTTTTGAAATAAATTAAGATTTTCTTGTTCTATTTTTAATTGGTGTTCATGCAATTGTTTCCCTTGATTCAAGGTTGGATTAAAGATGGGAAATACCACTCTCATATAACTGACTTGTTCCTTTCTTCTTAAAAAATTGACATCCTCATTTTCTGCATTTCCAAAAACAGGCATAGTGGGTAACGTAGGATCGGTAATAGAAGCATTCAATAAATTGAGATTTTGGAAGACAGGATTCAACAAATCACCTACAGGAATTTCAAAGGTTCTACCACCGAATGCTCTTGAATAACGCGTCTGAAAACTCAAAGCAGGAATATAATTTCCTTTAATCTCTTTGAGTTTAACTTGACTTTTTTTGTACGTTAATTGTTGAGATTTTAGAGAAAGATTATTTTTGAGAGCCACTTCGACATAATGATCAAGTGGATTGTTTTGGCTAAATCCTATAATAGAAAGTAGCAAAATGAGGTAAGTCATTAGTGTTTTCTGGAACATGGTTTTTTAGAAGGTTATACGTTTATATTATTATATGAACTCTGTGACAAAGATTATGCTACAATATCTCCAGAGTCAAATAATTACTACTAAATGAGTTGATATTTCATTTCTTCTGAATCATAATAACCTCATAAATATCAAAGTGAATAATTCTATGAGTGCTTGAGAAATACTCACCACAATCAAAGAACCTTGTAGATTACACATGATTTACCCAAATATTCCAGGTATAAAAATAAGAATGAAAAAAAGGAGGATGTAAAATTGTAAGAAGGGAAAATAAAGCAGCCAAAACCTTATAAAAATAGATTTTGGCTGTTTTATAGATTTAGGAGGGTATTGATTATTTGCCAATACAAAAATTAGCAAAAATATTCCCCAATAAATCATCTGTTGATATCTCACCAGTAATACTTCCCAAGTGATAAATCGCCTGACGAATATCCATCGCCACAAAATCAGAAGTAATTCCATCTTCCATACTTCGCAGCACATCTGTCAAACTCGTATGTGCTTTTTGCAATGCATCAAAATGGCGAGCATTCGTAACAACTGTACTTTCTAAATTCAATTGATTGGTAATTACCGTATTATGAATTTTATCTTTCAGATGCTCAATATTCATTTTTGCGATAGCGGAAACTGGAACAAATTGGTCTTCCGTCAATATCTCATTGGTATAATGTTCCGCCTTAGTGTAAGGATTCAAATCCATTTTATTAGCGATGGCGAGGAAGTGAATTCCTTTTTTAACTAATTTTTCCAAATCAGCTTTTACTTCTTCAGGTGGAGTATTGATTACGTCAAAAACATAAATCAACAAGGCTGATTGATCTATTTTTTCAAAAGTTTTTTCAACACCAACTGCCTCGATAGTATCTTGTGCTTCACGAATTCCAGCGGTATCGATAAGGCGAAATTCGACCCCTTTTATATTTAAAATTTCTTCGATGGTATCACGAGTTGTTCCTGCAATTTCAGAAACGATGGCTCTTTCTTCATTTAATAAAGCATTCAGCAAAGTTGATTTTCCTGCATTCGGACGACCTGCGATCACGGTGTTGATTCCATTTTTGATAACATTTCCTAAACGGAAAGATTCGATCAAAGCATGAATTAACCCTTGTATTTTTTTTACTAAAATTTTCAATTCATCTCGATTGGCAAACTCCACATCTTCTTCTGCAAAGTCTAACTCCAATTCGATCAAACTCGCAAAATCCAAAAGCTCTTGCCGTAAGTTTTTTATCTCTTCTGAAAAACCTCCACGCATTTGTTTCATGGCAATTGCGTGTGAACTTTCAGAACTTGATGCAATTAAATCTGCCACCGCTTCCGCTTGCGATAAATCCATTTGTCCATTCAAAAAAGCACGTAAAGTGAACTCTCCTGGATTGGCCATGCGAGCTCCATTTTTAATAAAAACTTGAATCAACTTTTGAATGATAAAATTAGAACCATGGCAACTAATTTCAGCTACATTTTCTTTTGTGTAAGATTTTGGAGTCTTAAAAATAGAAACTAAAACCTCGTCAATGATATGTCCCTCCTCTCGAATAGTTCCCAGATGAATTGTATGCGTAGCTTGCTCCGTTAGTTTTTTTCCATGGAAAACTTGATCCACTATTTCAATCGCATCTTTACCTGAAAGACGAATTACGCCAATGGCTCCAACACCTGAAGGTGTTGCCAATGCAACAATCATATCGTTTAAATTATGTTGACTCATGATCTATTTTTTTCAAAAAACGCAAAGGTAACAAAACCTAAATTAGAATTATTTTAAAACAGTATCTAAGGAGTAAAATTGATTTTCAAAATGAGTAACAAATTTCTATAGGAATAGATGTCAAAAAAAGGGTTTTATAAATTTCTACAAATCAGAATCTTAGAATGCTTGTATTTTAATTTTTTACCAAGGAAAGCTCAAATTATGTTATGGTTTAGTCAATCCACGTTTCCCATTTAATATCTTTAGTTAAAAATATTCAAAAAAAACCTTATATCAATGAGATCTGTCTTAGGCTGATGACTCATGTAATTTATCAAAAAACGATATTTTGAATTGTACCCCTCTTATTTCATGCTATACTCTATTCTTTCTCCCTAAATAGTATTTTTTTTGATTGTTAGGATAACCTTAAATACTTTCTTCATTATACTTGGAATCTTAAAATAATATAAACACTTTATTAAGTCTTTACTTTCCAGTTTTTTTCTCCCTTTATCAAATTTATATTTGGAGAAAAAATAGTTATGAAAAGATCTAGTCAATATGATGTTGCTGTAGTTGGTGCAGGAATAGTAGGTTTATCCATTGCCTATACTGCCGCTCAACAAAACAAAAGAGTTATCGTTTTTGAAAAGAACCCGAAAGCAGCTGGAGCTTCTGTTCGAAACTTTGGAATGCTGTGGCCTATTGGCCAACCTCATGGTGGAAATAGAAACAGAGCATTAGCTTCAAGAGCTATTTGGAAAAAAATAACTACTGAAGCTGGGATTTGGATGGTGGAAAATGGCTCGTTACATTTAGCTTACCACGATGATGAAATGCAAGTATTGGAAGAATTTGTACAGTCAGAATCTGATAACAAGTCTCTAAATTTAATCACTCCAAAAGAAGTGGATCAATATAATTCCATTGTTAAAAAAGAAGGATTGAAAGGGGCGCTATGGAGCGATACTGAAATGTTAGTTGATCCGAGAGAAGCAATTGAAAAACTACCCGAGTTTTTACAAAAAAAATATAAAGTCGAATTTCACTTTGGAACAGCGATCACTCATGTGGATGGGAAATATTTATATTCATTTGATAATCAATGGATTGCTAAAGAGGTATATGTTTGTAGTGGTTCAGATTTTGAAATACTCTATCCAGATGTATTTAAAAATACGGAAATAACCAAGTGTAAATTACAAATGATGCGTGGTGAAATTCCCAATGAAAAAAAACATATGGGTGCATCTCTTTGTGCTGGATTAACCTTGAGGCATTATGCTTCATTTGCACAATGTCCTACCTTAAAAGAAGTCGTCGCTCGCTACGATAAAGAAAATATTTTATACAAAAAATATGGTATCCACGTACTCCTTTCTCAAAATGGAAATGGAGAATTCTCTATTGGGGACTCACATGAATATGGTTGGGAAATGATGCCTTTTGATAAAACGGAAATCAATGAATTGATTTTAAATTACTTGCATAGTTTTACGAATTTACAAAATATTAAGATTACCGAAAGGTGGAATGGAGTATATCCAAAATTATCTGGACAGAGTTTTTTAATCGAAAAACCTCAGCCTGAAGTAACCATAGTTAATGCTTTAGGAGGTGCGGGGATGACTTTATCCTTTGGACTAGCTGCCGAAATATTTACAAAAAACTTAGTTTGATAAACGATTATTCAAACAGTATTTACCTCAAATTATACTTTTGTTATTATACTTTTTGAATCCTTTTAAGTTTCTCTTCTCAACTTTGCATCGATAAAAAAATGACCGAAACTGCTGGAACAGTCACGGTCATATTCAATTTTTTAATTCAAGATTAAAAGAAAACAATTTATGGAATTTCAAATGAAAAACCAAAGTCGAAAAGAACGTATATTAATCATACGTCTCTTTCCTGTCGTTTTGTTATGGTGCTTTTTTACCATAACTACTTTCTCTCAAAGACAAATTACTGGTCAAGTTTTAGATCAAGTTGGTGAGCCTCTTATTGGTGCAAATGTCAAAGTAGTAGATTCCGAAGAAGGAACTTCTACTGATGTTGATGGAAAGTTTGCATTAACAATTTCGGAAACTACCAAACAATTAGTGGTATCGTATTTAGGATTTATCGATACCCAAATAGAATTGGATACTAGAACAAATTACAGTATAACTCTTACAGAGAATACAAATGAATTGAATACGGTTTTAATTACTGCTTTAGGGATCAAAAGAAAGACTAAGTCATTAGGCTATGCTGTACAAAAAGTAGATGGGAAAGATATTTCAGTTGTCAAAACTCCCAACCTGTTGGATAATTTGACAGGGAAATTAGCTGGGGTCAATATTACTCAAGGTAGTTCGGGGGTAGGTTCTTCTTCTCGAATTGTAATTCGTGGAGAGTCTTCTTTGTCTGGAGATAATCAACCACTTTTTGTCGTAAATGGTGTGCCGATTAGCAACTCTAGCGGAAGTAATGGCCGATCACAAGGCAACTTGGAAGCAGATTATGGAAACGGTGCAGCTGAAATAAGTCCTGATGATGTTGAATCTATTTCTGTTTTGAGAGGTGCCAATGCAACTGCCCTTTATGGTTCGCGAGGTGCAAATGGGGTGGTGTTAATTACTACAAAATCTGGAAAAGGAACAAAAGGATTAGGCATATCGGTTAGCTCCTCTACTACTTTTGAAACACCACTTCGAGTACCTAAGTACCAAAATAAATATGGTCAAGGTGCAGGTTTTAATTTTGAATTTGTTGATGGATTTGGTGCTGGAACAAATGATAATATTGATGAAAGTTGGGGGCCTGCATTGGATGGCCGAATGATGGTACAACATCATAGTACCAATGCCGATGGCAATAGAGCAGGGGATTTTGTTAATCGTCCAGATGGATATACCGATCAAGACTCTTACGAAAAATTGGCTTGGAGTCCGCAAGAAAATAATATTAGAGATTTTTTTGAAACAGGTGTTTCTACCAATAATAATATCTCATTTACAGGAGCGAACGAAAATAGTAATTTCCGATTGTCCTATACGAATCAATATTCAAAAGGAATCTTACCTAATACTGATTTGAAAAGAAATAATATTAACCTTGACCTAGGGCACAAAATGTTGAATGATAAATTGAAATTCAACGCGAATTTTAATTACATCAATTCAGGTTCTAAAAACCGAGCTAACAATTCCTACGGTACTGAGAATATTATGTACTTGTGGGTTTGGTTTGGGCGACAAATTCCAATGGAGTCATTAGAAAATTACTGGCAGACAGGTCAAGAAGGAACGCAACAATTCAACTACAATTATAACTGGCATGACAATCCATATTTCACGATGAATGAAAATACTAATGGATTTAATAAAGACCGACTTTTAGGAAATATCAATATGACTTACAACCTCACCAAAGATTTGAGTGTAATGGTGAGAACAGGTACAGATGTTTCTAATGATTTGCGACAAGGAAGAAGAGCATGGAGTTCTCAACGATTTCCTTTAGGGCAATACCGAGAAGATAAAATCTACTTTCAGGAAAGAAATACAGATTTTTTAATCAATTATAAAAAAGATGTATCTGCTGATTTTAATTTTAGTATTTCTGCTGGTGGAAATCAAATGACACAAACGAATCGCTTTAACCAAGTGTCTGCCAATGAATTGGCTGTTCCTGGGATTTATAGTTTTAATAACTCTAATATTCCATTATTACAAAATAGTTTTAATAGCAAAAGACAAATTAATTCACTTTACGCAAATGCATCTTTTGGTTTTAAAAATGCGATTTACGTAGATCTTTCAGGAAGAAATGATTGGGCTTCAACTTTACCTGAAGCGAATAATAGTTACTTCTATCCATCTGCTTCGGTATCTTTTATCGCAAGTGAATTATGGAATCTGCCTGCTAATATTTCTTTTGCAAAATTAAGATTAGGATATGGACAAGTAGGAAATGATACACAACCATATTCTTTACAACCATATTTCGAATTCCTTTCTAATCCATACGGAACTCAATTATTAGGAACGGAAGGAAATGTTTTGCCAAATTCAAATTTGAAACCAGAAAGATTATCTACGATAGAAGTTGGTGCAGATGTACGATTGTTTCAAAATAGAGTAGGGCTAGATTTGACATTTTACCAAAATAATTCTAC
This sequence comes from uncultured Saprospiraceae bacterium, assembly GCA_905480595.1. Classification (GTDB taxonomy): domain Bacteria; phylum Bacteroidota; class Bacteroidia; order Chitinophagales; family Saprospiraceae; genus CAJQQY01. Next base: position 10,746 of record CAJQQY010000103.1, read on the forward strand.
TGATCAAATTATCTCTATTCCAGTTTCTCAAACTTCTGGATTTGGTTCTAAATTTATCAATGCTGGTGAAATTGAAAGTACAGGGATAGAAGCATTAGTAAATATTATTCCAGTAAAATCTAATGATTTTCAATGGGAGGTAGGTGTGAATTTTACTCGATCAAGAAGTAAAGTAATCAAGTTGACAGATGACTTATCGACGTATGAAATTTCCAATAACTACTTAAGTGTTCAGGCAAGAGAAGGAGAAAGAATGGGCGATGTATATGGAACAGGTTTCGTGTTGGTTAATCCAGCGACCAACGAAACAGTTACGGTTGATGATGTGAATGATATTCAAGATGGATGGGGACATTTATATAGTGGAGGTTTTCCAGTTCGTGATCCTAACATGAGAAAATTAGGTAACTATAATCCTGATTTTATGCTTGGTATGAACAATACATTTACTTATAAAAATTTTAGTGTAGGTTTCCTTTTGGATTGGCGACATGGTGGAGTGGTGATGTCTAGAACGTTATTGATAGGCGGAACTTCTGGTTTGATGGAAGAGACAGCGGAGTACGATAGGGAAACACATACGTATATCGGTGGACAAACAACGGTTGCTGGAGTGAGTACTTTAGACCGACCTGGATTTATGGAAGATGCTGATGGGAATTATGTGGAAAATACAGAAGAAGTTTCTGCTAGAGATTTTTATTGGTCTCATTTTAATCGAGGTAATGAGGAAGTAGGAATTTATGATGCTTCATTTTTGAAATTAAGAGAATTAAAAATCGGTTACACTTTTGGAAACAAAATCGCATCTAAATTAGGTGCAGAAAAACTTTCCTTAAGCATCATCGGAAGAAATTTATTTTTAATTACTGAAAATCCACACTTCGATCCTGAGACTTTTTCTTACAATGGAAATAGAATTGTTCCAGGTGTAGAAGATATGGCAACGCCAAGTACTAAGAGTATTGGATTTCACTTAGGCGTAACTTTTTAACAAAATTTTACACTCATCAATGGAAGGAATCAAGTTTTAGTTGTTAAAAATTAAGACAAATTAATGAATGACAATTGAAATTTGAAACCTTTTTTCTAGAAAAATTATCAATAAAAAAAGGAATCAAAATTGACTCAACCTGATTTCTTTTAAAAAAATATTTAAAATGAAAATATTTAATTATAAAATTTTATTGCTGTTGTCCGGGCTTTTGGTTTTGCAATCTTGTACAAAAGACTTCGATGAAATTAATGATAACCCTAATTTCCCAACAGTAGATGAAGCTAACCCTGCTTTGATTTTGCCAAAAATATTATTTGAAACGGGTAATACAATGACGGCAGAAATAGCTTGGGGAACTGGAAATATATTAGCTCAATTAGTTGCAACTAATAATTTTACAGGAACCGATAGATACCTTTTGGGAACTTATGAAGGGACTTGGAATTTGTTTTATCGAAACATAAGAGATGCTAACAACTTATTAGATTTGGCGGAGGCATCTGGCAATGGTGGATATCAAGCTGCAGCCTTAACTTTGAGAGCTTGGATGCTAGCGAATTTGACAGAAATGTATGGTGACATTCCTTACTCCGAAGCTTTGAAAGGAAAAGAAGATGAATTTCAGCCAAAGTATGATAAACAAGCCGATATCTATATTACAATTCTTAAAGACCTAGAAGATGCTGTATCAGCTACGAATAAAGGAGGTTCGATGGATGGAGATATTATGTACAATGGCAATGTAGATCAATGGGCAAAATTAGCCAATTCACTTCGCATGAGATACTTGATGCGTTTGGAAAATAAATGGAGTGAGTTAGGGATTGATGGTGCTGCTCAAATGCAAGCAATTGTTTCATCAGGAGTTCATTTTTTAAGTAATGATGATAACGGAGCTGTTCCATATTTAGAAGGAACAAACCGTTGGCCTTTAAATACTTCACGAGTGGGTTCGTTTGATGAAAAACGAATGAGCCAAAGAATAGAAACAGTCCTAAAAGATTTGAATGACCCTAGAATGAATATTTTATTTAGAGAAGTGGATAATCCTAGTAGCAATGAATTTGTAGGTGTCCCAAATGGTTTATCTGAAGATGAAGCTTCTAATTTTAATGGAGGAGCTAATAATCAATCTCGTTTAGGAACTAGATTTCGAGAAGAACCTGCGGCCGTAGAAATGATGATTATGCATTATTCGGAGTTGATGTTTATTGTGGCAGAAGCTGTTGAGAAAGGATATATCGTAGGAAATACTGCTGATTTTTACAATGCTGGAGTGGAAGCAAATATGAATTATTTAGGTATTGAAGATGCAAGTGGATATTTAGCTAACCCAGATGTGGCATTGACAACTGAACCATTAAAACGAATTGGAGTGCAAAAATGGTTGTCCCTTTTTATGGTTGGAAATGAAGCTTGGTTTGATTATCGAAGAACAGGACAGCCAGAATTAACACCTGGGCCAAGTGCATCCTTGACAGAATTACCTTCAAGAATTCAATATCCTGAAAGTGAGCAAGTATTGAATGAAAGTAATTATAATGCAGCTGTAGCCTCACAAGGTGCAGACGAAATAACTACTAAAATATGGTTGTTACAATAGAAGAGTAAAGTCTATTAGGCTTTTAAGATAGGTTTTTCATACTAATTAGTTTCATTGTTTTAGCTATTAAAACAATTGAAAGAGTAGTCAATGGAGGGCAGTTTATTATTTTTTAACTGCTCCTTCATTTTTTTATTCGAAAAATAATAATCATTTAAATAAAACCAATATACTATGAAATTCAAATATTCACTTCTTGTAATTGTATTGTTATTTTTTTATTTAAAAGAAACGAATGCGCAAGATTTAAAAACAGAAAATGTATTTCTCATTACCTTGGATGGTTTGCGTTGGCAAGAATTGTTTGGGGGAGCTGACTCTACTCTTATTACGGATATGGATTTTGTAAAAGATACGACTGAGTTGAAATCTTTTTTTTGGAAAGAAACCGCTAAAGAAAGAAGAGAAATTATTTTCCCATTTCTTTGGGAGAAATTTGGAAATGAGGGACAGATTTATGGAAATCGTTGGTTGGGAAATAATGTTAATTGTACAAATGTTTTTTGGTTTTCTTATCCTGGATATAGTGAGATTTTAACAGGTTATAGTGATCCAGATATTACGTCCAACAAAAAAATCTACAATTCTAATAAAACGGTTTTAGAATTTTTTAATGACAAAAAAGAATTTAAAGGTAAAGTAGGAGCATTTGCATCATGGGATGTTTTTCCATTTATTATCAATGATAAGCGTAGTGGAATTCCTACTAATGCTGGTTTTCGAATCGCTGAAGGTGATGACCTAACTGATGCTGAAAAATATTTAAACAAACTTCAACCAACAGTACCTAGCCCTTGGTCATCTGTTCGATTGGATGCCTTCACTCATAATTATGCGTTGGAGTATATTGAAAAAGAATCACCTCGTTTGTTATATATTTCTTATGGCGAGACTGATGATTTTGCACATGATGGAAGATATGATCATTATCTCAAATCGGCTCATCAAACGGATAAATGGATTAAAGAATTATGGGATTATGTACAGTCTCATCCTCAGTACAAAGACAAAACAACTTTTGTAATTACGACAGATCATGGTCGAGGGGCTTACCCTAATCCAAAAGGAGAATGGAAAAGTCATGGAAAAACTTATAAGGGTTCAAATTCAATTTGGATGATGGCGATGGGACCTGATACTCCTGCTTTAGGAGAGGTGAAAACAGCAGGGCAACTGTGGCAAAATCAAGTGGCGAAAACAGTAGCAAAATTTTTAGGGCACGAGTATGAAGGAGATAGATACGAGTGTGGAAAAGTTGTAAATGATATGTTTGAAAATGAAAAATAACATTGAACTAATCTTAAATATTTATAAAAAATATGGAACAATGACTTATGGTGAAGGATGTTCCGTATTGTCTCATTCATTTCAGGCAGGTGTTTTAGCAGAGGAACAAGGACTAGATGATGAATTAATTTTAGCTGCATTCCTTCATGACATCGGACATCTTTGCCCCTTAGAAAGGGAATCAGATTTTTCGAAGATGGATGGTTTTGGAATAGAAGCACATGATGAAATAGGTGCGATATTTTTAGAAGAAAAATCCTTTTCTAACAAGATAATTGCAACTGTCAGAAATCACGTCAATTCCAAAAGATACCTCTGTCGAGTGGATCAAAATTACTTTGAGCAACTTTCTGATGCTAGTAAAAAAACAATGACTTTTCAAGGAGGAGTGATGACGGAGGAAGAAGCTAGAGATTTTGAGCAAACACTTTTTTTTGAAGAGTCTATCATCATCCGAAAAATCGATGAAGCTGCTAAAGGAGTTGACTTTGAAATACTACCTACTCATTGGAATTTATTTTCAGATTTACTCCATCAATATTTTAAACAAACTAAAAATGTATCAGCCTAAAAAGCTTATTTATCTTGGTATTATATTTTTTACTCTTTGCAATTTTTCAGTTTATGGTCAAATTACCAAGGATTCATTTTTAGTAAAACCATATTTGCAATGGGGGACAAAAACAAGTATGGTTGTTCTTTGGGAAACCAATTCTCCTGCCAAATCAGTAGTCGAATATTGTGAAGCGGAACTCGAGGCTGAGGAAACTATTTTTGATAAAAAACAATCCGTTCCTGGAAATCGAAACTTACATGAAGTTCATATTGAAGGACTTCAACCAGCCACTAAATATATGTATCGAGTGGTTACGACTTTAGAAAATGGTACCATCTTAAAAAGCCCAGTTTCTACTTTTAAAACTACAGTCAATGATGACGATGCTTACTTCTTTGCATTGGTTGGTGACTCACAATATAGTTCTAGATCACCATTTGCTTGGGGGAAGATAGCTGATAGGGTTTGGCAAGATCGACCCAACTTCATAGTTCATGTTGGAGATTTAGTAGATGTTGGAACTCGAAAAGAAGACTGGACAAATCATTTTTTGTCCTATGGAAATATCGCGATGAGTCGCTATCCAATGTACACCGTACTCGGAAATCACGAGCAAGATGCTCAGCTTTATTATGATTATATGGTCAATCCTGCACCTGAATATTACTATACTTTCAATTATGGAAATGCTCAGTTTTTTATGATTGATACCAATAGGGATGTAAAAGAAGGTTCAGAACAATACGATTGGTTAGAGTGGGAATTGGCGCAATCTACTGCTAAGTGGAAATTTGTAATCCATCATCATCCGCCATACTCGAGTGAGGAAAATGATCACGGAGATTCTTTTAAAGGAGCTTCTACACAAGGAACACATGCACGAAACTTAGTACCACTTTATGAAGCCTATGGTGTTGATTTTTGCCTTTTCGGGCATACACATCTTTATGAACGAAGTTGGCCAATTATGGAAGAAAAAATTAATTTAAAGAATGGTGTCATCTATATTAATTCAGGTGGGGCAGGAGGAGGCCTAGAAGATTTCGATCCTGTCCGATCATGGTTTACGCAGGAGTTACAGACGGGGCATCACTACTGTACGTTTGCTGTTTTTGAGGATAATTTAATTTTCAAAGCTATTGATCAAAATGGGAGTGTTTTTGATATGTTTCAAATGAAAAAGAACCTTGAGAAACTAGTAACCATGGCAAAACCACCTGCACCTCATTTTAAAGTAGATAAATATATTTTTAAAGATAAGGCTAATGCAAAGCTCACTTCGCTTTCATCTGAATATCAAATTTTCTATACTTTGGATGGAAGCCAGCCTAGTCAAAAATCAATAAAATATACTGCACCGATAACCATCACTCAATCGAGTCAATTGAAAGCAATTTGCTATACCGAAGAAGGAAGAATAAGCAGGGTGGTGTCTAGAGGATTTAAAAAAATGAAACCTCGCCCAGCCGTAAAAACTAAAGTAACTCAAAAAGGATTGAGTTATAAATATTATGAGGGAACGTGGGATTACTTACCTGATTTTTCAAAATTAAAACCCGTCAAGAGTGGAGTGATTAGATTAGCTGATCTTGATAAAATAGACCATCGAGAAAATAATTTTGGGGTAGTGATGGAAGGCTATGTGGAAGTACCCGAAACAGATACGTACATTTTTTATACGTACTCTGATGATGGTTCGAAAATGTTAATTAATGACGAATTAATAGTGGACAGCGACGGTAATCATAGTGCAAAATATATTTATGGTACTACTATTTTGGAAAAAGGAAAACACAAAATTAGAATTGAATACTTTGAAGGTAGCGGAAATAATTTCATCTATTCAGGGTTTGTCAAACCGAATAATGAAAGAGTTCCTTTTACTCCTTTTGATCTGAGTCATTAGAAATGATGGCTCAAAACAACATTGTAAATACAAATTTAAAAAATATAAAAATGATTCGATTAGTGATATTTGACATGGCTGGAACAGCAATAGATGAAGACAATCTTGTTTACAAAACTATAGTGGAATCTTTAAAGCATGATGGAATTCAAACTGATTTAAATACAGTTTTGGAGTATTGCGCAGGTAAAGAAAAAAAAGATGCCATACGAGATGTGATTAAGGAAATTACTAAAAAGAATCCTACAGCGGAGTTGGTGGATAAAATTCATGAGGAGTTTAAAAGAAACCTTTATACCATTTATAAAACTGCTAAAATGCAGGTTTTTCCAAGTGTTCAGAAAGTGATAGAAACATTAAAACAAAAGGATGTAAAAGTTTCCTTTAATACAGGATATTCTCGTGAAGTAGCAGAACAGATTTTGAAAAATGTAGATATTCATATTGGACAAGACATTGATGTTTTGATGACTGCGTCAGATGTAAAGAATAGCCGACCTGCACCAGATATGATTATTGAAATATGTAAAAAATTAGAAATCCCATCAAATCTCGCAATTAAAATTGGGGATAGCTCAGTAGATATTCAAGAGGGGAAAAATGCAAAAGTCAAATATTCTATCGGCATTACTACTGGGGCACAAAATAGAACTCAAATGGAAAAAGCCAGCCCAGATTTTATCATTGATGATATGCTAGAATTACTTCCAATTATAGAGGGAGTTTAAAAAATGAACCAGAACTTGAATATAAGTTTTAAAAATACTTTTCATACAGTTTCGTACAATAATTGTTGATCGCCTATCATAAAATGGTAGGCGATTTTTAATTCCTTATGATAAAAAATTGGCTCAAAAAACAATCTGATTACATCTTCATGGCATATGCGATGACGATGGCATTTGGCACTTACTTTTGTATGTATGCCTATCGTAAACCATTTACTGTTGCTACTTTTGAAGGCATGGAAATGTGGGGGGTGGATTATAAAATTCTCCTTATCATTTCTCAAGTGTTGGGTTATATGCTTTCCAAGTTTTTTGGAATAAAAATTATTTCTGAGCTTAAAAAGGATAATAGAGTTCAACTTTTAGTGACCTTAATTCTTGCAGCAGAGTTAGCACTTTTGGGATTTGCGGTAGTACCACTTTCCTACAAATATCTTTTTCTTTTTCTTAATGGCATTCCTTTAGGTTTGATCTGGGGAATTGTTTTTTCCTATTTAGAAGGACGTCGTACTTCAGAAATGCTGGGAGCAGGATTGTGTGCAAGTTTTATAGTCTCCTCAGGTTTTGTCAAGTCAATTGGAAAAATAGTAATGGATGATTGGGGCTACTCAGAGTTTTGGATGCCATTTGTAACTGGAGTAATATTTTTTTTACCCTTGTTGATTTTTTCTTTTTTTTTAGAAAAAATTCCTCCCCCTTCTGTTACGGATGTAGCTGAAAAAACGAAACGAATTCCAATGGCTCGAGCGCAACGAATAAGTGTTCTAAAACAATATTTTCTTGGAATTGTATTGTTGATAGGTTTTTACATGATGTTAACAGCTTATCGAGATTTTCGAGATAATTTTGCAGCAGAGCTTTGGGAGTCATTAGGTTATGGAAATACACCAGTAGTTTTTACACTTTCCGAAATACCAATAGCAGTATTAGTTTTATTGTCCTTAGGGTTGACAATGTTTATCCGAGATAATGAAAAAGCATTTCGGATATACCATTGGATGTTATTTTTTAGTACGCTTATGGTTGGAGTGGTAACTTGGTTGTTTACCCATGGACAACTTAATCCTGCAGTATGGATGATCCTAGTTGGAGTAGGATTATATGTATGTTACGTTCCTTTTAATTGTATTCTTTTTGATAGAATGATTGCGGTATTTAAGGTGGAGGGAAATGCTGGTTTTTTAATATATATAGCTGATGCATTCGGGTATTTAGGAAGCGTAAGTATATTGTTATATAAGAATTTTGGACAGCCAGATTTAAGTTGGTTAACTTTTTTTGTGAATGGAAGCTATCTGTTATGTTTATTTGGGTTGGTGTTGGTTGGTGGATCTTATGTTTATTTTTTCACAAAAAAGAAGCCTAATGGCCAAATAAATTAGTCATAATTAGTTAAGGATGTTAAGAAAAAAATCAAATTTCATTTTCAAAAAACGCAAAGGTAACAAAACCTAAATTAGAATTATTTAAGGAGTAAAATTGATTTTCAGAATGAACAACAAATTGGATTAAAAATAGATCCATGAAAAAGAATTTTATAAAAAACTATAAATCATTACCTTAGGAGTAATTATTTTGATTTTTAAACTTCAAAACCTTTTAAGATGAAAAAAACTAAATTTTTTAAAATGAAATTCAACGGGCAAGTGCTGTTGCTTATGACTAATCTTTTACTTCTCACCGCCATTTTAACCAATTTTTCTTTTGCCAAGAATTCAGCTTTTGATTTTATC
>CAJQQY010000104.1 GCA_905480595.1 uncultured Saprospiraceae bacterium
ACTAGATTCTATTGAATCAAAATATGAGTTAGATAGTTTGGCTCAATCTCGAGTTTTAGCAAAACGTTCGCAAGGCTACGCTCAAAACAATGACTATTCAAATGCATATGAAAACTTAGAGCAGTCAGTTAATTCTTTACCAAAAAATCAAAAATTAGAAACTAAAGATGTAGAATCTGTTGAAATGGCAAAAGAAGGAATTCAATCGAATTCGAATATAAGTAATCAACAAAAAATTGAAGCATCATCAAATTTGAATTATAATTATTCACCTGCAAAAGAAAAAAAAGAAAGTAATACTTCTCAAAAAGATTTTAACAATGATAAATCTAGAGAGGAAATAGCAGTTCCAAGTGATTTACAAATTCGAGAAAATCTTCAACTTGTTTCACTTTATGAAGAAGAAAAAAATCTTATCGAGGCGGAAAAATTTATCAAAATTTCCAAAGACGTAATCGATAAAAATACCGCTGCTGCCTCGGTAGCGGATGTCTACAAAAAGTCAGCTGAACTCAATCGAAAAAAAGGAAAACTAGATGAGGCATTATTGGATTTAGAAAAATATACTTCGGCAAAAGAAGAAGCAATTTCAGATTTGCAAAATGAATTAAAAACCCAAATTGATATTGTCAAAGGTCAACAGCAAATTGATTTAGTTAGAAAGGATTTTGATATCGAAGAAAAAGAAAGTGAATTATTAGGTTCGCAATTAAAGACACAAAAAATCATTTCTGGTTTTCTAGCCTTACTACTTTTGGCTTCGTTGGTCTTCTTTTATTTTTTAAATAAAAACGTAAAAGAAAAACGAAAAGCAAATCAAATGCTACTCGTCAAATCTTTGCGGACTCAAATGAACCCGCATTTTATTTTTAATGCGCTGAACTCTGTCAATAATTTTATTGCAAAAAATGATGAGAAAGCAGCGAATAAATTTCTCTCAGAATTTTCAAGATTGATGCGAAAGGTATTGGATTATTCGCAACGAGATTTTATTTCTTTCGAGGAAGAAGTAGAATTGAATGAATTGTATTTGAAGTTAGAGCACTTTCGTTTTCGAGATAAGTTTGAATATCAATTTGAAAAAAATACAGACCTGAATACTTATGACTTAGAAGTTCCTCCTATGTTGATTCAACCATTTATTGAAAATGCGGTATGGCATGGCTTACGTTACAAAGAAGGAAAAGGACATCTAAAAATTTCGATTAATAATGCCGGAAATGTATTGTTAGTTAAAATTCAAGATGACGGAATTGGACGAAAAAAATCAGCTGAACTCAAGACAACTAATCAGAAAAAATATAAGAGTACAGGACTTCAAAATGTATCAAAACGAATCGCTTTGATCAATGAAATTTATGACAAAAATTATGAGATTGAAGTGAGTGATTTTGATGAAACAAAAGAAGATTCAGGAACATTAGTTCAAATAAAAATCCCAAAATAAAACGATTAAACACAAAAGTAAAATCAGCAATCTTTTGTGTCTTTTGTAGTTCAAAAAAATCTATGGAAAAAATAACTTCAATTATCGTTGACGACGAACAAGATAGCCGAGAAACCTTGCTCAATTACCTTGGAAAATATTGTCCCCAAGTTTCTCCACTTGCGGAATGTGCTAACATCCAAGAAGCAAAAGCAGCAATCCTAAAACATCAACCTCAACTCGTTTTCCTCGATATCGAAATGCCTCGTGGGAATGCCTTCGACTTGCTCGAACAATTTGGCGAAGTAGATTTTGAAATCATTTTCATCACTGCTTTTAGTCAATATGCCGTACAAGCATTTAACCTCAGCGCAGCACATTATTTATTAAAACCCGTGGATATCGAAGAGCTTGAAAAAGCAGTAGAAAGCGTTGCCGAACGCCTTACCCAAAAAGATCAACTTAGTCACGCAAAGATTTTATTAGAAAATATGGCGGCACTCAATGCGCAAAATCGGAAGTTGGTTTTACCCTTGATGGAAGGATTTGAAGTAGTTCGAATGTCGGATGTTTTGTTTTGCGAAGCGCAGGATAATTTCACTTGTTTTTATTTTACCAATGGAAAAAAAGCGTTAATCTGTCGAAATTTAAAATTTTATGAAAAGGCTTTGAATAACTTTGGTTTCTGTCGAGTACATCGTTCACACATCATTAATTTGGAATACGTAAAACGATATATCAAAGGAAAAGGAGGAACAGTCGTCCTAGAAAATGGAAAAGAAATAATGGTTTCTAATAATAAAAAAGTGGAATTGGTGAGGAGGATCAAGGAAGGATAAATAAAAAAGTTAGCAATGATATTTTTTGAATTTATTGTTGAAATAATTTTAGAAGGAATTATTGGGAATTTCTTTAAAGTCTTTTTTAGCCTTTTTCGAAAGTTGGGTGTATTGATCTTAAAAGTGATTACTTTGAATAAGACTTCCTTTAAAAAATTAGACAAAGAATATTATAAGGATTCAAGTAAGCCTTATTTGATAGTTTTTTTTCTAGTAATTGTAATTGCTTTTTTACTGTAATCCCTATTTTTTTTTCATTAAAAAAAAGAACACACCAAACACAAAAAACCTCTCCCCCCTCCTCCAAAACTGACAAAAATCATATCCAATATTAACCATTGTCATAACAATTGGGTTTCGAAGTTTTTAAATTAAAACACGACGAAAGAAAAACTTCAAATCTCAATCATGAAATACCAAAAATCCCTAATAATAATCAGTTTAATTTTCACTCCATTCACTTTACTTTTTGGTCAAGAGTACATCAATCTCGCTCGCCTGAGTTATAATATTAGTAATGACAATGCATTTGACTCAGGAGTTGAAGAGACTAGTTTAAAAGAATTATCTTTTGATCTAAATATCCCCATCCCACTATCTGAAAAAAAAGCACTTCTGACAGGATTATTATATGAAAATATTCAGTTAAAGTTATACTCTCAAGATAAATATACGACTCTACATACTGTTAATCTAAAAGCTGGAATCAATCAAAAATTCAGCAAAGATTGGGATGTTACATATATGCTCCTCTCCAAGTTTTCATCAGATTTAATCAAATGGAAAAAAGACGATTTCCAAATAGGAGTTATTGCTTTATTTAAGAAACACATAAGAAGAAACTTCAACTATAAATTTGGAGCCTTTTATAATTCAGATAAGTTTGGTCCATTTGTAACTCCACTTATTGGCTTATATTATCGCAAAGGAAAATGGGAAACTAATATAACCCTTCCCGCTAGTGCCGATGGTAATTTTAGCATTTCAAAAAATGGAAAAATAGGACTTAGATTTGATGGAGCCATTCGAAGTTTTAATCTTAATTCTTCTTTTGAAGGAAAGAATCAATACGTTCGTAGAAGTAATAATGAACTAAGTGGATATCTCCAATGGAATATGAAAGGAGTTAATTTTCAATTTCAGGTCGGAACGACAATTGGAAGAAACTATCGAACTTATGAGGAAAATGATCAAATGGACTTAACTGTTTCCTTTTTTAAATTTGGAGATTTCGATCAACAATTGAATCAAGACTTTTCTGATGGAATATTTTTTAAGGCAACAGTACTTTATCAGTTGAATCTTGAAGGTAAATAAACGCTTCTAGGAAACCTCTTTACTTATCCGCTTATTCTATCGTTTAATACCATTAGTTTAAATTATTCAGGCAATACTAATAACGGTACTTGAGTATTATACACTTGGTTCTTAGTAATGCTTCCTTTATACATACTTTCAAAAAACCCCTTGTCTCTCCTCTTCATACACAACAAATCACAGTTTTCTTTTTCAATAAATATATTAATGGATTCATTAATGCTTTTGGATATAGGAATTTCCCTATAAGTTATTTCCACATTATCAAGGCCTATAATCTTTTCTCTTTTAATTTTTTGATTCGAGTCTGTCTTTACATTAAGTATAGTCACTTTCGCTCCGAACTTAACTGCCAACTCTTGTAATGGTAAAAGTAAGTGTGGAGAAAATTCTTTGTGGTCCATTGCCAAGACAATATGCCGTAAGGGTTGAAAGGGATATTTAGGAGGAACGACCAAAAGAGGAACTTCTGCTATATCCAAAGCTGTAGCAGCAACACTTCCAAAAATAACTTTGGAAAGGCCTGAAGCACCTTTACTCCCCATCACAATGAGACTTATTCCATTCTTTTTTACTGTGCTTCCAAAAAGAGAAAAGATACTGCCTTCATAGGTTTTTGTTTTAATTGTTAGTTCTTTTTGGTTTATTATTTCCTCGAATTTTTCCTTAGTTTTTTCCATCTTCAGGTTAACCTTCTTGATAAAAGGTTGCTCCTCTCCTGAAAAATTCAAATCATAATCACCTCTTTTCATTAAAAAAACATGGTACAAAAAAAGTTCACTCTTAAAGGCAGCTGCCATTTCGATTGCATACTGTGTAGCATTATCAGCAACTGAAGAGAAATCGGTAGGAATAAGGATTTTTTGCATTTAATATGTTTTTTAGAATCTATAGTTATTGATAATATTCTAATCAATACAATATATGGTAGTTAAGCGAAATATTTTCCTCCTTTGCAACCCAATTATTAAGACTAATTGACACACCCTGTCATGCAGAGCCTCAGCTCCTGTACACTATTCCGAATAATACTTTCACCTATTCACGATCAAAGATTAGTGAAATTATTGATCCTTCAGGATAATGCTGAAAGAGAAATTACAGTCAATAGGTTGCCGTTATCTTAATAGTCTAAGTTAGACAAGCGTTTTTAGACGCTGACTCATTATTCTTTTTCAATTAACACCATTAGTGGAATATTAATATGCTTTGCCATTTGTTGAGTATAACTTTTATGGAACATGGAATCAAAGAAAGAACGGTTAGGCTTATACATGACTAACATATTAATGTTTTGATTTCTAATGAAATCATTCATATCCTCCACCTTGTCCTTTACTGGTAAGCTAAAAATTTCGATATTTAATTCAGGAACAGTTTCAGTAAAGTATGATGTTAACTCTTTAATTCTATTTTCATTATAAACTTGCTCTTCATTAAAATGAATGCATTTGATTTTTGGTTGAAAAGGTTGAAATAGTTTTACCGCCTTCCATATTTCAAATGGATCAGCATCCAAAAAATCAGTTGCATATCCTAATTGCATTTTCTTTTCAAGTTCCGCATTTTCAGGAATTACAATTACAGGGCAAGGAGCACTCTTCAGTACATTGGATGCTGTACTACCTAAATATTTATCTAATGTGCTATTCTCTCCTTGTGTTCCCATGACAATATAATCTACTTGGTTTCTTTCCGCCACATCACAAACTGTAGCAGCAACTATACCTATTTCAATACTAATTTGAGTTGTCGGTATTTCATCAAGAGATGCACGAACACTTTCAGTTGTCTTTTCTATAAATTTAATTATGCGGTTCTTTGATTGCACTTTGCGCTCTTCCATTACATCAAGTGCATAAGCAGTATTTTCCATATCACTCCCATCAAAATCAAGCACAGTTAGTAGTCGTAAATCTGCTTTAATTGTATCTGCCAATTGTAAAGCAAATACTAATGCGTTTTTTGAACACATTGAAAAATCTATTGGCACTAAAATTTTAGTTATCATTTCCTATTTTATTTTTTCATAAAATAATATTATTAAAGGAGTTCCATTCTATTGATCACACCATTGAATTAAATTTATTCAGGCAATATTAATAATGGTACTTTATTATTATACACTTGACTTTTAGTAATGCTCTTTTTATAAATACTTTCAATAAAACTCTTTTGTCTTCTCACCATACACAACAAATCAATGTCGCCTTCATCTTTAATAAATTTACTAATGGAGTGATTGATACTTTTTGATAGTGGAACTTCTCGATAAGTTATTTCTGCAGTATCAAGATTTATATCCTCTTCTCTTTTTGTATCATTTTTCGGATCTCTATTGATAGTAAGGATAGTCACTTTGGCTCCATATTCAGTCACTAATTTTTGCAGCGGTGAAAGTATCTCTCGTGAAACGTCTTTGTGCCCTATCGCCAAAACAATGTGCCGTAAGGGTTTAAACGTAAATTTAGGAGGAACGACCAAAAGGGGAATTTTCGATTTTTCCAAAGCATTAGCAGCAACACTACCGTAAATAACTTTGGTCATCCCTGAAGCTCCTTTACTGCCCATTACAATAAGTTCTATCCCATCCTTTTTGACCGTTCTTCCAAAAAGAGAAAAAATATTGCCTTGGTAGACTTTTGTTTTAACTGTAAGTTTTTTCTGGGTTATGATTTCTTTGAATTTTTCCATAGTTTTTTTCATATCAAGTTTTACCTTCTTTCTAAAAGGTTGCTTGTCATTGGAAAAATTCAAATCATAATCACTTTTTTTCATATGATAAACATGATACAGAAAAAGTTTACTCTTAAATGCAGCTGCTATTTCTATTGCATACTTTGTTGCATTATCTGCAACTGGAGAGAAATCGGTAGGTGTGAGAATTTTTTTCATTTTGTTTGTTTTTGTTTATACAAAAAAATAAAAAACAAGAAAAAAAACATTTGATAAAAATCAATTTCAATATTGATAATAATCACCAAATAATATTTCCAAAATACAATAATTATTTTATTAGAAGTGAATGTAATATCTAGCGAAATCGATTAAATGAATTATACAGCCTTGTACCCGTATGATTTTGGTCAAAATTTACACCTTTTAGATTCCCCAAAACAAATAATAACCGATCCCCTGCGAATAATCAATTCCCTGCTATCTTACTTTTTCTTTCATTTATATTTGTGCATCGTTAATTCAAAAAATTCGTACAAAATGAAACCAATTTATCTCCTATTTTTCCTCTTAATCTTAAACTCATGTAATGAGCAAAAAGATGCTCCCCAAATTTCAACTGAAAAAATACCAACAGTTGAAACTCCAAAACAAATAGCCAACAAAGGATTTCAACAAATTCTCGATGCCGCAGAAGTAAACGGAGTCATTTTAATTTTTGACAAAAAAAATAACACCTATCACTCCAATGATTTCGAGCGAGCCAATCAAGGATTTTTACCCGCATCAACTTTTAAAATCCCAAATTCAATTATCGCCTTGGAAACGGGTGTTGTCAAAGATGAAAACACCATATTCAAATGGGATGGAGCAAAACGAGCACTAAAAATTTGGGAAGAAGATTTAACTTTCACCAATGCTCTGAGAAAATCATGCGTTCCTTGCTACCAAGATATTGCTCGAAGGGTTGGCGTGAATCGAATGAATGAATATTTAGGAAAATTGGATTATAAAAATATGGTCGTCGATTCCTCTAATTTAGATTTATTTTGGTTAGAAGGTGATTCTAGAATTACCGCAATGGAACAAGTTGATTTTCTTTCTCGATTTTATCATTCCAAATTATCCATTTCCAAGAGGACTGAAAAAATCGTAAAAGACATGATTCTTTTTGATGAAAAACCAACTTATAATTTAAGCGGAAAAACAGGTTGGTCCATTCGAAATGGCAATAATCTAGGGTGGTTTGTAGGTTATATTGAAAAAGGTGACGAACTCTATTTTATAGCAACGAATGTTGATCCAAAAGAGAGTTTTGACATGAAAAAATTCGCAAAAATCAGGTTACAAGTGTTAATGGAAGCAACGAAAATACTAGGCATCACATAATAATGTACAAAAGAAGGTGGCTGGTAAAATTACCTAGCAATAATTTTCCTCAATCCAAAAGTATGTAGCATATCTCCATTGTTTTGAGTTTGTAATGCGTATAGAATACCCCACTTTCGACCATTAATTGAAATTTCAGGACTGATATCAAAATATCTTTCTGTGTAATCTACCTCAATATATTCTGTATATTCATACTGATTATCACTACTAGTTACCTGATAAGATAATATCGAAGCAGGATGACTTGTAAAGCGCACCCCTAGTCCAATAGAGAAAAAATCATAATATTTCACTCTTTTCTCATGGTCAATATATGAATTGGTGATAATGCTAAAATTGAACATAGCTTTTCCACCAAACTGGAATCCGCCATCGAAAGACGAATAAGTATATTTATCTAAAGTAGTTCCACTCATCTCATCTTTGAGCTGAGATCGAATGATATTATCGGAAAGTTCTTCATCATACACTCCTTTTTCAAAACCAAAATATGGGCCTATACTTAGCCATATTCGTTGTTTTTGATTTAAAGAGAAATCAGGGATTACAGCTACTCCATATCCTCTTGTAGGAACCAATAGTTCTGCTTCGATAGCCATTAAATTAGGAGACTGCGCATTAAGAATTACAAAGCTAAAAGCTAATAATAATAATGTTGTTATTCTAATCTTCATTGATACTAATTAAAGAAAGTTTAATGATATTAAATAGACAGGATATTGCTTTAATAAAGAAGTTGTTTAAAACAATAAATGATACTTGGTTTAGAACCTCATCAAATATTTCTCCAAAACTCACTTTAAGTAAATTTGTCGTTTTATACTATCAAGATATTACACGAAAAATTCAAGTTAAATGAATGAATAACAATGACTTAAAGATTTTAATCACAAGATGATTTCTAATTATCATTCTCAAAAATTTAAATCATTAAGATCATTCAAAATAGGTTATTCATCTCCTGACAAAGTTTGAAAAAAGCAAATTATAAGAATAACTAATTAACAAATAACTTAATCACAATTATCGTTTCTAAATATCCTCTTGCTATATTTGTACGTTTTATAAAAAAATAAATTTCCACTATGCAGGAACAATCAAAAACCGCAAAAGAAATTCGAGAAGAGAGAAGTTCACTTTACGAGAAATTGGTCAAAGTGATATGGGGTGGAGCCATTCTAGGCGCTATCGGAATCGGGATATTTTTCTTTGCGCTTTCCTACTCAGATCTTCCAACTTTTGAGGAGTTAGAAAATCCAAAAAACAATATGGCGAGTGAAGTTTATGCTGCCAATGGAGAAGTTTTGGGTCGCTATTTTATCGAAAATCGAATCCCTGTAGATTTTGATCAAATCTCTGATCATATGATAGATGCATTGCTCGCAACAGAAGATGAGCGATACATGAGTCATACTGGAATTGATTTTAAAGGTTTGGGAAGAGCTGGTGTAAAAACTGTTTTGTTAGGTGATAAAAGTTCAGGAGGAGCAAGTACCATTACTCAGCAGTTAGCGAAAATGTTATTTACGGATAAACCAAGTTCTAGTTTTACACAACGGGTTATTCAAAAATTAAAAGAATGGATCATCGCTGTTCGTTTGGAAAAACAATATACCAAACAAGAAATCGTAGCGATGTATTTGAATAAATTTAGTTTCCTAAATGGCGCATTCGGAATCAAAGCTGCCTCTGAAATTTATTTTGGAAAAGGACAAGATGAATTAGAATTACAAGAAGCTGCCATGCTTGTGGGTATGCTAAAAAATCCATCTTTATTTAATCCTGTTCGTTTTCCTGATACCACTTTGCATCGAAGAATGGTAGTGCTCAAACAAATGCAAAAGAATGATATGCTCACACAAGTGCAATATGATTCTTTGAGAAATTCACCACTTGGCATGGGAAGTTTTAAACGAAAAACTCATGATGATGGACTCGCTCCATATTTCAGAATGCACTTACGTGAGGAATTAAAACGAATTTTAGTAGACGAATCGAAAGCTAAATTTAAATCTAATGGCAAACCATATAATCTTTACGAAGATGGTTTAAAAATATACACTACTATTGATCCAGTCATGCAAAAGCATGCAGAAGCTGCCATGGTAGA
>CAJQQY010000105.1 GCA_905480595.1 uncultured Saprospiraceae bacterium
TTTCGCCAATTCCCAATGCGGTAAGGCATCATCTCCCATTTCAGGTAAATCAGCTCCCCAAGCTTTGTATACTTCATTATCCGTTTCTAATTTTCCAGCAGGAACAGAAGGATGAGGAACATTTGGAATATTTAATAACTCTGTTTCCATTTGCTCAAGAGCATCATTTAATTTTTGGCTCAAGTCCTTTTGATGCGCTTTGAGGTCTGTAACCTGATTCCTCAAAACCTCAGCTTCCTCTCTTTTTCCTTGCTTGAATAAGTTTCCAATTTCTTTAGAGATTCGATTCGACTCCGCTAAGGAATTATCCAATTCAGTCTGGGTATTTCTGCGAGTTTCATCAATCGCAATTACCTTATCAACTATTGCCAAATCCTCATCGGCAACATTTCTCGTTTTAAGACCTTCAATCACTCGGTCTTTGTTCTCTCTAATAAAATTGATTCGTAACATTTACTGTTTTATATTTATAGGTAAAAAATAAAGTTAAGGGAGATACGAAAATCGAAATAAAAAAGTTCTATTTAATAATGATTTATGTCATTAAATAAAAAAAACGCATCAATTCTCATAAAACCACCGTACATTGTGGAAAACTTTTTATTTTTTTTGCAAAGATAGTATTTGAATCTAAAAATAAAATGTATTTTTGCGTTATCAGAATTAATGCACACCAAAAGGTTTATTTTCTAAGCATACAACATTTTCTCGAAACACCCTGTTAATAAACCAATTACTCTTCTATCTTAATTACCTCTTCAAAAGTTGAAAAATTCATTTAGATAGTGAAAGTTTTTTAGGTCGTTGCACCAAATTATTCCCGTTATACAAGTCTGTATTTTTACCATCATAAAATTTTGATCTTGTCTGAGCTATTTCACCACTATAATTGTATTTAACCATTTTATCATTTTACATTAAAATAATAGATTTCAAAAAATCTACCTATGAAGTACGACATATTGCAATTAAATGACATGCTAGTTCCAGAGTTGAAAGATCTTGCAAAACAACTAGGAGTTAAAAATCTAAATAAATTAAATAAACAAGAATTAATTTATAAAATTCTTGATGAGCAAGCAGTAAGCGAAAAAGAAAATGACCTCTCCGAATCTCCTTCCTCTAAGAATTCCTCACAAAATGATCCAGAAATGTCAAAAAACGAAGAAGAAAAAACTAAAAAACGCCCTCGTAAAAAAGTGAGTGTAACAGGTATCAATACGCCACCTCCTCTAAGATTTGAAGAACCAGAAGAGCTAGAGCCAGAGGAAGAAGATCAGGATGTGGAAGATAAAAATGAAGAATTGGAAGAGGCAGTTGTTGCTGAAAAAGAAACTCCAGATCCCTCAGAACGAGAAAGAAAAGATGATCGAAACGATGATCGAAGAAATGATCGAAACGATAGAGCAAAAAATCCTGTATTCAATATTGAATTAGATGGAATTATTGAAGGAGAAGGTATTCTTGAAATGATGCCTGACGGATATGGATTCCTTCGATCAGCTGATTATAATTATTTGACTTCTCCAGATGATATATATGTTTCTCCATCTCAAATCAAATTATTTGGTTTGCGTACAGGAGATACTGTTTGTGGAGCGATTCGACCTCCAAAAGAAGGAGAAAAATACTTTGCCCTTCTTCGAGTTTCTCGAATTAATGGTTTGGATCCAATGGATATTCGAAATCGAGTGCCATTTGATTACTTAACTCCACTTTTCCCAAGAGAAAAATTCACTTTAATTAATCCTACTGCAGGTGGTAAAGATTATGGTAATCGAATGATTGACCTTTTTACTCCAATTGGAAAAGGACAACGTGGATTGATCGTAGCACAACCTAAAACAGGTAAGACATTTTTATTAAAAGATGTTGCTAATGCAATTGCATCAAACCACCCTGAATGTTATATCATCGTTCTTTTGATTGATGAACGACCTGAGGAGGTGACTGATATGAAACGAAATGTAAAAGCAGAAGTAGTTGCCTCTACATTTGATGAACCTGCTGATAATCACGTTCGTGTAGCGAATATTGTTTTAGAAAAAGCGAAACGTTTGGTAGAATCAGGTCATGATGTTGTTGTTTTATTAGATTCAATTACCCGTTTAGCTCGGGCTTATAATACTGTTGCTCCTGCAAGTGGAAAAGTACTTTCTGGTGGTGTGGAAGCAAATGCTTTACACAAACCCAAAAAATTCTTTGGTGCAGCTCGAAATATCGAGAATGGTGGATCTATGACGATCATTGCTACAGCCTTAGTTGATACTGGATCTAAGATGGATTTAGTCATCTTCGAAGAGTTTAAAGGTACTGGTAATATGGAACTTGTACTTGATCGTTCAATTGCAGATCGTCGTATTTATCCAGCAGCAGATCTCTTGAAATCAGGAACTCGTAAAGAGGATAGATTGATGGGGGCTGACGAGCTAAGTCGAATGTGGATTTTGAGAAAATATTTATCTGACATCGCTCGTTCACCACTTGAGATGATGGAGTTTATGCGCGATAAACTAAGCGCTTCAAAAACAAATGCCGAGTTTTTTGAACTCATGGCTAAATAGGAGATAATCATATGCATATAGCAGTTTTAGGTTGCGGAAATATGGGGACAGCTCTCATTGAAGGGCTTACTAAAACTTATGGTGATATTTGGCAAATTCGTGCCTATGATATGGATCGCTCGGTTGTTGAGAAGCTTGGACCAAATGTAACATTCGAAGAACCAAAACAGTGGTTTGAAAAAGATGTTCCAGATATGGTATTACTTGCGGTAAAACCACAAGTTATGAAACAGGCTCTTTCCGTTTTTACAAAAACAGGATCAAAAACCATATGGGTTTCAATTGCTGCTGGTGTGACAATTGAAACTCTTGAATCTCTACTGCCTTCTTCTAGTAAGATTTG
>CAJQQY010000106.1 GCA_905480595.1 uncultured Saprospiraceae bacterium
AGAGAAGTCAAGTCGTTCAGCGCTGATGGTACTGCCTTTAGGTGGGAGAGTAGGTCGTTGCCATTTTAATACAAAAATCCTGAAAGGGTAAGGTCTTGTACAGTAAATTGTGCAAGACCTTTTTTTTTGAACTATACAGAAAGTCAACTCATGTCTTTTGAGTTATAATAGTTTTTGAAAATAGAAGGACATTTTCCTATTCTGTTGAATTATTAAATCTAATAATTATTAGCTTTATAGGGTAAGCTTTACATTTGATTTTCATTCAATTAGCATTTCTTAAAATGGGCTACAAAAATTATTCAATATTGAAGCTATACCTAAAGATAACCTATGTAACTATTCTACTCTTTATCTTTTTCCCAATTCTATCTAAAAGCCAAATTGTCATCAATGAATTCATGTCTGACAATACAAATACGATTGTTGACCAGGATGGAGAGTTTAGTGATTGGATTGAATTGTATAATTTTAGTAATACATCAGTTAACCTATTGAATTATAGTTTATCGGATGAAAGTAACGAACTGAGCAAATGGAAATTTCCCGAAATAATAATTCCTGCTCACAGCTATCTAATAATATTTGCATCGAATAAAGATAGATCAGATGTAAATGAATTACATACAAATTTTAAAATCTCCTCTAGCGGTGAACCTCTTTTTTTGTCAGATGAATTAGGACTGATAGTTGATCAAATCGAACCAATAGAATTAACAGAAAATCGATCGTATGGCCGATCGCCTGATGGGACAGAAAATTTATTTCCATTAGTTTTTTCCACACCTAGCAGTTCCAATAATCTAAATAATGAGCTAGTATTTGAATTTGATGGTGGATTTTATAAAGATCCTTTTTATCAAAAAATTACATCGCTAACACAGGATACTATTTACTACACCGTGGATGGAAGTATTCCAACTGTTAGTTCTAATATTTTTCCAGATTCATTAATGATGGATTATAAATATACTGAAGCTAACATAGTCTCAAATATTCCTACCACTCCTGATCAATCGCTAATTAGTTATAAAGCATGGGAAGCTCCAAACTATAAAATAGATAAAGCAAATATATTAAGATGCGCTTCGTATAAAAATGGTTTGCGAACGAGTGAAATTTATACTCATACCTATGTGGTAGATAGTGTTATTTTTGAAAAATATGAACTACCAATAGTTTCCCTTATTACAGATGCGGATAATCTTTTTGATTACAATGAAGGCATTTATGTGCCTGGTGAAAATTATAATATAAATGATCCAGCATGGACAGGAAATTATTTTCAGCGTGGTGAGTTATGGGAAAGACCAGTTCATATCGAATATTTTGAGAAAGATGGAACTTTAGGATTTGCTCAAAATGCAGGAATTAGAATTCATGGTGGTAAAACGAGACAAGGTGCACAAAAATCGTTTAAGTTATATGCTAGAGATGATTATGGTAAAAAATATTTTGATTACAAATTGATGCCACACCGTCCACATGATAAATATAAGCGATTCCTACTACAAACAACTTTTGGTTCATGGGAAAATGCAATAGTAAGCGATGTTTTGTCTCATGAGATTGCAAGAGAAATAGGGATAGACTATTTGGATTATAGACCGGTTGCTGTTTTTATCAATGGAGAATATTGGGGTATCCAAATTATTAGAGATAAAATCGATGAACGCTACGTGGCATACAGTAATAACCTAAATGAAGACTCGGTTGAGATAAGAGGATTTTATAATGTTCCCTTTTTGTATTTGACAGTATTTGTGGATGAAAATGATATGTCAGAAACTGAAAATTATGAATATGTAAAAACAAAACTAGATATAGATAACTTTATCGATTATCATATCCTGCAAATGTATCTTAGAAATTTTGACTGGCCGGCAAATAATATTGATGCATGGAAGGAAAAAAATGAAAATGGTAAATGGAGATGGTTGTTCTACGATGTTGATGCTGCTTTTGGAAATTATAATGCTAATATGTTTAATCATATGACGCCAACCGATTCCTCAATAATTTGGCCTAACTCGTTGGGCTCAACATTATTGTTTAGAAAATTAATTGAAAATCAGGATTTTAAGAATCAATTTATTGATAGGTATGCGGAACTTTTAAATAATGATTTTCAAAAAGATCTACTTATTGAAAAGCTAAATAAATTGGAAAAACTATTTGAACCTGAAATGCCTCGACATATCAAAAGATGGGATTATTACGAAAGTATTTCTGATTGGAGAGATACACTTAATAATACAATTATCAATTTTATAGAGAATCGTCCTTGTGTAGTCCAAAAACATATAACGGAATTTTTCAATCTTTCAACATTTGATTTTGACTGTGTAGAAAAGAATGTAAAGAATACAGATACTAAAATCCTACTTGCTCCAAACCCAAATGGAGGTAATTTTTTTATCTATAACAATTTGCCAGAGGATATAACTGGTGAAATAATAGTAACTGATATTATTGGAAAAACGGTCTATAGTAAGAATGATGTATCTCTAATAAAAAATGAAAAAGTATATTTTGATTTTTCTTTTTTGCCAAGCAATAGCTACATCTTTATTTTTGAAAATAAAGATTTTAGAGAGGTTAGAAAGTTTATACTAATTAAGTAAAACAACTTTACATAAAGAATACCCCATCATGAGTTAACTTGATGGAGTTTTCATTTTCTATAAAAAGAGTTTTATTCTTTATAAATAAACCCTTGAAGCTTGTCATTATTATTCGAAATTATTAGCAAATTATTTCCATTTACTAATTTTAAAGGAATAACATCTCGTCCTTGTAGGTTTGCCCAAAGACCATGATTTCGATTTGGGATAAACTTAAAATCACCTTTGCCATCTCCAAGTAATAATGTTCCATTCGAAGCATCGTAAACCCCTGATTCTGTTTCTGCATCATCATTATTTCCGATTAATAATAGGTCAATATTTCCATCAGTATTAAAATCTTGAGTTAAAATTTTATGGGTGGGTGATACTTGTGTTTGAGAAGTAAGAGTAGTTATAGAAAAACGTCCTCCTTCATTTTTTAATAAAACAGTTGATAAGAGCCGCGCTTCAAATTGTTTGGACTTTGAAATTTTTTCTTTTGGAAAAATCTGAGAAATATCAGCACGAGCATATTTTTTATATCGAACAAATGATCGTTTTATTGAAGGGATTTGTAAAACTAAATTATCTTTTCCAGCATAAGGGTATTGTTTCCCATTATGATGATAAGTAATAATTGGATCAATACTTCCATTACCATCAAAGTCATTAGCATACATAATTATTGGTTGATTTTGTGAAGCTTTGATTCGAGTATTTTCGCCTAGATTTCCTGCAATAATATCTACATCTCCATCTTTGTCAATGTCCTCTAGCGCAAAGCAATTCCACCACCCAGAAGTATTTTGTAAACCATATTTGGAGGTAACATTATTGAATTTTCTTCCATCAAAACTAAAAATAGAAATAGGTAACCATTCACCAACCAAAATTATTTCTATCATTCCATCTTGATCCAAATCAGCGATTTGCAAATCTGAAACCATTCCAATTTCTTTAAAGTCAGGCGCAGTTTCTGATGTAACATCTGAGAAGGTTCCTTTATCATTATTTAAAATAAAACTAAGTGGTGCTGTTGGGTACTGACCTGGAGTAGTTCGTCCACCTACAAAGATATCTTGATCACCATCTTGGTCATAATCAAATGCTGTGACACAGGCTCCACTTGAGTTAATTTTAGGGAGTGCGTTGCTCTTTTTGAAATCACCTTTTCCATCATTCAAGTATAATCGGTCTTGATAAAGCATAGAACCAGCATTAGCAGCATTTCCTCCACTTACAACATACAAATCTAAATCACCATCATTGTCAGCATCAAAAAATGTACTTTCTAGATCTTCGTAAGATTTATCTGTTTCCCAAACAGGAATAGATAATTGTTGGAAGGTACTATTCTCATTTTGAATAAAAAGGCCTGCAGCTTGATTGGAAGCACCTCCAATAAAAAAGTCTTCTCGCCCATCTCCATTAACATCTGCTTTGGATAAATGAGGTCCTAAGTTGGATAATTTATGAGGAATTAATCGTTCTCGATTAAAATCATCAAACTCATTTTCTTTATGTTGAAAATTAAGTTTGAGAGCTTGACTTTTTTCTTCAAAGGATGGGATTGTTTTCTTTTTGGGAATTTTAGTTGGTTCGATAGGTCGTTTATTGGCCTTACTTATTTTGTAAGTGACACGTTGATTAGCTTCAATGTTTTCTACGACATGAGTTTTTCCATTTGGCCAAACGATTTCAATT
The DNA here is from genome assembly GCA_905480595.1 of uncultured Saprospiraceae bacterium. GTDB lineage: Bacteria > Bacteroidota > Bacteroidia > Chitinophagales > Saprospiraceae > CAJQQY01. The sequence continues at coordinate 4,311 of CAJQQY010000106.1, forward strand.
TTATCTATTTTAGAATGATTGCCCAGCCCAAAATGTAAAATTTGATCACTACTAGAAAGGAAACCTCGATTGCTTGTTTTTTCCAAAAATTGAGTTTCATCTCCTATGTGGATTTTCACATTTGCGCCAAATGCTTGGATATTTTTCTTATTACCTTCTAAGTTGATTTGAAGATAGTTAGCATCCTTGGAAAGATTTTCATAGATAAAAGCAGGATCATCAATATTATTGACCACTAAATCTAAATCACCATCAGCATCCAAATCAGCGTAGGCAGTACCATTAGAGAAAGAAGGTTCTGAGATTCCCCAATCTTTGGTAGCATTTGTAAAGGAAAGGTCTTGGTTGTTTTTATAAAGATAGTTAACTAATTTTTTGCTCGGAATAATATCCAAAAATTTAGAAAGATCAGGATAGCGATTACTATCTATTCCCCCTGATTTATTAATGGAGTCTCTCGTAAAACTTAGATAATCTAAATCAGTCACATCTCTCATGTAACCATTCCCTATAAAAATATCTTTCCATCCATCATTATCAAAATCAGCAAATAATGCTCCCCAACTCCAATCTGTATTTGACACGCCGGCAAGTTGTCCAATTTCACTAAAGGTTTCATTTCCATTATTAAGTTGCAATACATTCCGACCTATTTGATGTCCTAATCCATCTCGTAACATCGCATTATATCGATCCTTCCTCATCACATTCATTAATTCTTTATAGCGAATATGATCCTCTGGAACCATATCTAAAACCAGAATATCGAGAAATGCATCATTATTAAAATCTGCAATATCACATCCCATACTACTTTGGCTAGAGTGTCTTAAGTATTCTGAGTATTTGTCCGTAAAAGTCCCATTGCGATTATTGATATAAATGTGGTCAGGTTCGACATAATCGTTAGCAACAAAAATATCCATATAACCATCCTTATTTAAATCGATCGTGGTTGCACTTAATCCAAAAGTAGAATTTTCAACTCCTGCTTGTTTAGTTACATCTGTAAATTTTCCATTATCATTTCGAAAAAGACGATCGGATTCGAAAGGTGTTTGTGGTTTAGTTATACGAACAAACGTACCATCAGGCAATTGCTTTCGTCTCGAAGAATTAACCTCCTCAAATGCCAAGCGATGATTTAAAATATATAAATCCAAATCACCATCATTATCGTAATCAAAGAAATTAGCATGGTTAGAATTACTATTATCGCTGAGCCCAAATGATTCTGATTTTTCTGTAAAAGTATTGTTATGATTATTGATAAAAAGGAGGTTGTCTTTTTTTCCATCATCGTCTTTACTCGTTCGACAAGCATAAATATCTAACCAACCATCATTATTGATATCGACCATGGTTACTCCGGTTTTAAATCCATCTTTGGCAGTAACTCCAGCTTGGTCAGTAATATCTTCAAATTTAAAATTGCCTTTATTCAAATATAATTTGTTAGAGACAAAATTGCCTGAAAAATATAAATCAGGTAATCCATCATTATTAATATCGCCTACTGAAATGCCTCCACCATTATATAAGTAGGCATAATTCAGGATATTATAATTATAATCGTCATTAATAATGTTAGAAAAGGTAACGCCACTTTCTTGAGATGGAATTAATTGAAAAAGTTTTTCAAGAGGAGGAGAAGTTTGAGTAGAGCCATTGTCAATAGTAGCAGGGATAGTTTTTTCTTCGTTGCTACAAGAGATAAAAAGTAAAAAACAAAGAGATATAATATTTACAAGTAGTTTGAAATTTTTCATAAATAAATAATTAGGAAAATGAGTTGAAGTAGTTGAAGTAGTTGAATTAGGATAAAAATATGATAGTGGGTGGTTTATGTAGTGAGGTTACACAAAAATAAAAACATTAAATGTAAATTTTTTTTTTTAGGTGAAAAAGTGAGGGGTGGCAATAATATTTTATCAAAAAAAGAATGTCTTCAAAAGTGGTAGTTATTTTAATGTAAAAGAAACTCTATTAAATTTTTCTCTCAAAAAAACTTAAATTTGCCTTCTTTGTTAGAAAGCTAGAAAATCAATTTTATCTTTCAATTATAATTTTTTAGCTAAGTAAATTTAATATGAACAAAGAACAATCTTTATCTCTTCGAATGGAATTAATATGGTGGATTTTTACTGCTGTAGTAGCATTTGCAGTATTATTTCCCATTATGAAAAACGTAGAGGATTATCCATTCTTATTTCCAAACATTCTTTTTATTGTTGTCTTTATCACCTTTGCGAGGTATATATTTTTATTAAAACATACTTTTTTGGCTAATCGGCAAATACTAAAAGTGATTATTTTTTTTCTTTGTCTGCCTCTATTTTCATATCTAGTAAATGAACTAACAAGTGTTAGAACATTTTTAGACGAACAAGGGATAGAGACGTTGGTGAAAAACTTAGCATACGAAAATCATTGGGGTTTTGCTAATTATGTAAAAAATGAAATGTACTTTTTCGGCGCAGCAAGTTTGGTCGTTACAGCTTTACTTCCATTCAGATTATTACTTTCCGTTTGGAGAAATAGAAATAGAGGGACAGTTTAAAACCATAAAATATACTTGATGAAATCTTATTTGCAAGAATTGAATGATGTTCAACGAGCCGCAGTAACAAATACGGATGGCCCTGTTTTAGTAATTGCTGGCCCTGGTTCGGGGAAGACTAGAGTATTGACTTATCGAATTGCACATTTGATTGAAGAGGGAGTTGCACCTTGGGAAATTTTAGCATTGACTTTTACTAATAAGTCAGCTCGTGAGATGAAAGCTCGAATTGAAAAAGTGGTGGGCGACAAAGCCAATAGAGTTTGGGCTGGAACTTTTCACTCAATTTTTGCACGGATTTTAAGAGTAGAAGCAGATAAAATTGGTTACGCTTCAAGCTTCACTATTTATGATACAGATGATTCTAAAAGTCTTTTGACATCAATCATCAAAGAGATGAATTTGGATACAAAAGTGTATGCCGCCAATGGAGTTCGAAGTAGAATTTCTTCAGCGAAGAGTAATTTAATAACTCCGATAGCATATAAAGAAAATAAAGAATTACTGCTCCAAGATAAAATGAGTAAGCGTCCTTATATCCATGCTATTTATGCAAAATATGTGGAGAGATGTCAAAAGGCAGGAGCAATGGATTTCGATGATTTGCTTTTTCAAATGTTTAGATTGCTTCATCAAAATCCAGATAATGTAGTAGAAAAATATCGACGGAGATTTAAATATCTTTTAGTTGACGAGTTTCAGGATACGAATTATTTGCAATATGCAATTATTAAGAAGTTTGTAAAATATGAAAATAGCCCTGAGAATATTTGTGTAGTAGGAGATGATGCGCAAAGTATTTACGCATTCCGTGGAGCAACAATTGATAATATTTTGGATTTTGAAAAAGAGTTTAAGAACTTAAAAACATTCAAGTTAGAACAAAATTATCGTTCGACCGAACATATCGTTCAAGCTGCAAATGAACTAATCCGAAATAATCAAAAACAGATTCCAAAAAAGATTTGGTCAGATAGAGGGGAAGGACAAAAGATTCAAGTCATTCAAGCGATAACAGATAAGGAAGAGGGAAAAAGAATTGCAGATGTAATTTTGGAACAAAAAAACAGATTTCATATTAAGAATAATGAGATCGCAATTTTGTACCGAACGAATTCGCAATCAAGAATTTTTGAAGTATATTTAAGACGATATAATATTCCTTACAAAGTATTTGGGGGACTTTCTTTTTATCAAAGAAAAGAAGTGAAAGATTTATTAGGGTATCTTCGATTGACAGTTAATAAGCGAGATGAGGAAGCACTTAAACGAGTTTTAAATTATCCAAGACGAGGAATCGGAAAAACTACGATTGATAAAATTTCAGCATTGGCTGCTGAAACAGGTAAGACGATGTGGGAGTGTTTGCCATTGGTTCAAGCAAGTACCAAAGCAAAAACAGCGATCAATAATTTTGTCAAAGCAATTATGAGTTTTACTCGAAAGGCTGAAAACTCAAATGCTTACGAAGTTGCGATTCATGTGGCAAAAAATAGTGGACTGACTGCAATGATGCAAAAGGATCAATCTCTTGAAGGATTAGGAAGAATTGAAAATGTAAATGCATTGTTAGATGGAGTGAAGGAGTTTGTAGAAAATGATGAAATCATTGACGAAGCTACTATGCCTGATAAAACTTTAACTAGTTATTTGCAAAATATTGCCTTGCATACGGATATGGATACGCAAGAAGATGAAACTGAATTTGTTACTTTGATGTCGGTTCACTCGGCAAAAGGATTAGAGTTCAAATCAGTTTTTGTGGTAGGATTAGAAGAGAATTTATTTCCATCATTTATGTCGATGGAAAGCAAAGAAGGATTGGATGAGGAGCGTCGATTGTTTTATGTAGCCATTACGAGAGCTGAACAATATTTAGCATTATCCTTTGCAAGAGGAAGATATAAATTTGGGAAATTAAGAAATGATCAACCAAGTCGATTCTTGAATGAAATTTCTCCGCAGCATTTTGATACTTCATTAAGTGTCGGAGGAAGCATGAGTATTGGTTCAGGTTCAGGAAGAAAACAAGAGCGAGTTTCTTCAGGAGTGAAAGGTAATTTCAAAAGAAGAGGAACTGTTGCCGCTCCAAAATTTGCAGTTGATCCAAGTACTTTTAAACCTGACTCGCCTTCCAAAGTTCAGGCAGGCATGAAAGTCTTACATTTAAGATTTGGTGAAGGAAGAGTGATTAGCATAGATGGAGCTGTTGATAATAGAGTGGCTACAATTATGTTTCAAGGCATTGAAAGTCCTGAGCGAAGAATTATGTTGAAGTATGCGAAATTGCAAATTCTAAATTAGTTTTCGCTTTTTAATCTGAGTAAGACTCTTGAATCAAATTTTTTCACTACCTCATATTTTTCAATACTAATTTCTGGCGACCAACTTTCCTCGATGTAATAATAATCATAAAATTCATTTTTGGAAAGTTGTTCTAATCGTATCATATCGACTTGATTTTCGAGTTTCCATGTTTTTTCATAATAATGAAAGGAAGGAGAGTTCCACGCGCGAACTCCAAAAGTAACTTTCTTTTCAGATTTTTCATTTTCCAAAAAATAAGTAATCGCATCTTTAGTGTTTGTATCAAACCACCATTCTCGAACAGTAAAAGTATTTGCGCATTTGGAGAAATGATAAGAGTATGCAAAAAGAGGAATTAAACAAAGCCCTATTTGAAGCCATTTCTTTTTGTTAAAAAAACTAAAAAAGAAAATGGGAAGTATTGAAAAAAGTGGGAAGTAAATCAAAGCAGTTCGATCAGCAAGAAAAGGTGTTCCCAATAAATGAAACTGGGTAATGGTACTCCAACAAGCTATCGTAAATAAAAGTCCAAAAGTTAAACCTCCCGTAAATGTATTGTTATTGGTCTTTGAAAAAAGTTTTCTACTGGCATAAATTATCACACCTAAATAAACTGCAATTGCAATTGCGACTAAAACATCAGGAAAATCCATTCCAAAATATTTTTTCCCAAAAAGACTTTGATTAACTATAGAGAGAATGGTATCGTTGTAGAAACTTCCTTTTTCGCCATAAAATTCATTGTTAGCTCGAACTCTTGAAACAGGGTAAGCTAAAAGTGCAAATAAAATAACACTAGTGAGGATGGCTGAAGTATTTTTTTTCAGAAGATAAACTATCGCAGAAGTATCAATTTTGTTTTTCAAAAAATCTAGGAGGAAGATGAAATTAAATGCTACGATCAATGCTAAAAAATAATTTAATGCAATTAAGATACTATAAACAGAAAGTCCAGCAAAAGCAAATGACCAATTGATATATTTATTTTTTTTCTCCTCGATATATCGATACAAATAATACATGCTTGCCATCATCAATCCCCAACTTAAACTATAACCACGAGCTAATCCAAAAAAATCCATAAAGTATGGATTCAAATGTAACAATACAATTCCGCAAAGAATTACGATGGTTCGAGTGCTAATTGCTCGAATTAATTTAAAAGAAAAAATAATATACAAAAGATGTCCAAACAAAGATGGAAGTCGAACGGAGAAGTCAGAGTCACCTAAAATCCAAGTGCTCAATCGAATCAAAAGGGTGTTTAAAAAATGATTATTGGTGTTGACTGGGATGTTGAGAAAAACATCTTTTATAGGAATTTGAACATAAACTAAAAAAGTAGTCGCTTCATCAATAGTCATTGGTATTTTTACTGCTCGAAGGGTCGAGTAGGAAAGAAGCAGAATTCCTGCAATCCAAAAAATGATTTGATGTAATTTATCTTTAGACAAAATTTTTCTAGGTTAATTTTTTGCAAAATATCAATTACTTTTGGATTCTAAGAATGAACTAGAAATAGATTTTTCAAAATGAATATTCAAAGTCGAACACAGTTGGTTAAAGAGACTGCCTACAGCCTAGGCTTTGAATTTGTGGGAATAGCTAAAGCAGAGAAGATGGAAGAAGAATCTAGAAATCTTGAAAAATGGTTAAAGAATGGAATGCATGGAAAACTGCAATACATGGAAAACCATTTTGAAAAAAGAACAGATCCAACCAAATTAGTGGAAGGTTCAAAATCCGTAATTACCTTGTTGTATAATTACTTTCCTGAAGAACAGCAAGAAGATCCGACTGCTCCAAAATTGGCGAAATATGCCTACGGGAAAGATTATCATTTTGTAATCAAAGATAAATTAAAGACATTTCTAGAAATCCTTCGAACTGAAATTGGAGAAGTGGATGGAAGATGTTTTGTTGATTCGGCACCTGTTTTAGAGAGAGATTGGGCGAAAAGGAGTGGACTTGGATGGATTGGAAAAAACACTTTGTTGATTCATCCCAAACGAGGATCTTTTTTCTTTTTAGCGGAATTGATTCTTGATTTAGAATTGGAGCCTGATGGACCTATTAAAGATTATTGTGGTCGTTGTACGCGTTGTATTGATGCTTGTCCGACGGAAGCTATTTCGCCTGAAGGATACATTCTGGATGGAAGTAAATGTATTTCCTATTTTACGATTGAATTGAAAGAGTCCATTCCTGAAAGTTATAAAGGTAAGTTTGAGGATTGGATGTTTGGTTGTGATATTTGCCAAGATGTGTGTCCATGGAACCGTTTTTCCAAAAAACATAATGAACCGGAATTTGATCCACATCCTGATCTATTAAAAATGAAAAAAGAAGATTGGGAAGAGATCACAAAGGAAGTTTTTCAAAAAATATTCAAGAAGTCGGCGGTGAAAAGAACGAAATTTGAAGGTCTAAAAAGGAATATTGATTTTCTGAAAAAATAAAAGGGTTGTTAATTCTTGAGAACTAACAACCCTTTTATTTTTTCTTGAAAATCAATTATACAATAGCAGATTTAAAGATAGGCAGAACATTTATTTCTAACCAAAAGTTAGTGGTCGCTCGAATAATTTTACTGAACTCAGCTATGTCATCTGGTTTTTTGATGCAAGCATTAGCACCATATTCGTAACAAGTAATTATTTTATCATAATCATTTGAAGAAGTGAAAACAACGATTGGAATTTTTTTTAAAATGTCATCTGTATAAAATTTCTTCAGGATATCCATTCCATCAACTTTAGGCAAATTAAGATCTAAAAGGACTAATCCTAAATCTTCTATATTATCTTTTTCGAAAAAATCTAACATCTCCTGACCATCTTTAACGATAGTTATTTTAGCATAAAGGTTTATTTCTTCAAAAGCAGATTTGATTAATTCCAAGTCTGCTAGATTGTCTTCAGCGATGAGAATTTGTCTTACTCGTTTCATGGAGCGGATATTTTGTTTTAATTAAGTGTATAATTTTTATTGTACATACTTATTGATAGGTAATATTACAAATAAAAAAAAATTGATTTTTCTGTATGAATATTGGATTTTCTAGTAGAATAGGGGATTAGTCAAGGGGAGTATCAGGAAGTTTCCAATTGGTATATGTTCTAATACAAAGGTTATTCCAGTTATTTTCTTCAAAAGAAGGGCTAGGTGGCAAGAGGACAAAATATACCGTTTAGTTGAGGAGAATTGAAATAAAATTAGTCTTCTTCAATATTGGAATCTCGAATAATATATAGAGGCCGATTGCGAATATTATGATTCATTCGACTCAAATATTCGCCAATAATTCCTATTGCGATCATTTGAATTCCTCCAATAAATAGAATAGCAATCATTAATGATGTCCAGCCTGGAACAGAGTTTTCCCAAACAAATTTGGCAAGTAAAGCATAAATCGCTACAAAAAAAGCAATGATCGAAACCATAAATCCAAAGTAGGTCACGATTTTTAAAGGCACATCTGAAAAGGCGGTAATTCCATCAAGGGCAAAGCGTAACATCTTTCGATAAGTATAACCGGTAGCACCTGCTTGGCGTTCTTGGCGATCATATTCCACAAAGGTTTGATTGAACCCAACCCATGAAATTTGCCCACGGAGGTACTTACTTTTTTCAGGCATCTCTCGCAAAACTTCCACGATTTTTTTATCAATCATTCTAAAATCACCAGTATCGACAGGGATGGAAATTGCAGTCATTTTGGCTAAAAGGCGATAGAAAACTCTTGCAGTTAAAAGCTTTAAAAAACTCTCGCCTTTTCGATTTTTCCTTTTTGCATAAATTACTTCAAAACCTTCTTTTCGTTTTTGGTACATTTCTGCAATCAACTCTGGAGGATCTTGAAGGTCTGCATCGATAATTACTACTGCGTCTCCACTAGTTTTGTCAAGACCTGCAGTAACTGCAATTTGGTGCCCGAAATTTCGGCTAAAGTCAATGTATTTGACTTCAGAGTATTTTTTAGACAAAACTTTAATCAAACCAATCGAAGCATCTTTGCTACCGTCATTGACAAAAATCAATTCGTAGGAAACATTCAAATTTTGCATAACCTGCGAAAGCCGGTCATACAAATTTTGAATGTTTTTCTCTTCGTTAAAGACTGGAATGATTACGGATATATCCATTGTTTTATTTTCAAAAAAACTGTGACACGCTTTAAAAGTATGCCACGGATAAATGTTTAATTTAAGTTTTTACTCGTTTAATTTTAGCACCAATCGCATTTAATCGTTTATCAATATCTTCATACCCTCGATCGATTTGGTGAATATTTCGAATGATACTTGTTCCATTGGCAGAAAGCGCAGCAATCAAAAGCGCTACTCCTGCCCGAATATCAGGCGAAGTCATTTCGATACCTCGAAGTTGAGATTTTCGATTCAATCCAATCACAGTTGCTCGATGTGGATCACAAAGAATAATTTGTGCGCCCATGTCAATTAATTTATCAACAAAGAACAATCTACTTTCAAACATTTTTTGATGAATCAAAACACTTCCATTCGCTTGTGTTGCCATTACCAAAATAATCGAAATTAAATCAGGAGTAAACCCAGGCCAAGGTGCATCATAAATCGTCATGATAGAACCATCGATAAAACTTTGAATCGTATAAGATTTTTGTTTTGGAATAAAAATGTCGTCGCCTTTGATTTTAAATTTCACGCCAAGTTTTCTGAAAACAGAAAGTGTATTTCCTAATTGATCGACACGGCAGTCTTTAATCGTAATTTCAGATTGAGTCATTGCTGCTAATCCAATAAAACTCCCAATTTCAATCATGTCTGGCAAAATTCGATGTTTCGTTCCACCCATTTCATCAACTCCTTCAATGGTCAAAAGGTTAGATCCAATACCAGAAATCTTTGCTCCCATATCATTGAGCATTCTGCAAAGTTGTTGCAAATATGGTTCGCAAGCTGCATTATAGATCGTTGTAGTACCTTCTGCTAAAGCTGCGGCCATAACGACATTGGCAGTACCCGTCACAGAAATTTCATCCATGAGCAAGTAAGTACCTTTTAATCTTTTGGCTTCGAGAAAAAACTTTTCGCCTTCATATTTGAACTTTGCTCCAAGTTTTTGAAAACCTAAAAGATGTGTATCTAGTCTTCGACGACCAATTTTATCACCACCAGGTTTTGGTAAACTGGCTCTACCAAATCGAGCAAGTAAAGGTGCAATCAACATGACAGAGCCTCGAATTTTCTTTGCGTCTTCTTGAAATTCATCAGAATGATAAAAATCTAAATCGATTTCATCTGCTTGAAAATTATAAGTATTGGTTCTGGTTTTTCTGATTTTTACGCCCAGACCTTTTAATAAGCTCAACAATTTCCGCACGTCCAAAATATTTGGAACATTACTAATGGTCACTTTTTCTTCTGTTAAAAGTACTGCGCATAAAACTTGTAACGCTTCGTTTTTTGCTCCTTGAGGGGTGAGGGTTCCTTTGAGCGAAATGCCTCCTGTAACTTCAAATGATTCTTGCATATTTCCTAATTAATTATTTGAAAGCAAAAGTATACTTTTCAAGTCAGACAAAATATTTTCAAATAAGAATGTTAAAATGTTTTGCGTTTTGTAACTTTAAGCATATATTTACTTGTGAAAACAAAAACTGTGGTACAAAATTCGGCTTTCTTTTCTTTTCTTTTCTTTTCTTTTCTTTTCTTTTCTTTTCTTTTCTTTTCTTCCATAGTTTTTTAGAGATACAAAATAAGAATTGGCGTATATGACAATGGAGTCGTTGTCGTACAAAAAGTTATTGAGTGCACTTCAATATAAAAGGCTACTGCTGTGTCAAGATAGCAATAGCCTAAGTATTAATTTATTTAATTAACTTTTAAAATTACAAAAATTATGAAAAAGAACAAAATCCTTCTTCTTTCAACTTTTATTATTGCCCTAGTAATGGTAACATTTATATCATGTAAAGATTCAGATATACATGAAAGCGCCAATTTGGATGAGAAGAAAATTTCGCTACAAGAGTTTGAAACTTCAGAAAATTTTTCATTCGATTCATATGGTGAATTTCACAATGAAATATGTGAAATGCTAATGGATAATAAAAGTGAATATGTTGATGTCGAAATTTATTCAGATAAACTAGCTATACAAAAATCATTAGTATTTGAAAAACTTGGAATTCAGTTAGGTTCAAGTAATGGTAATTTGGTGGACGCTAGAGGAGAAATAAGAGACGCTTCTTTTGACAATGCTCCTAATTTGAATATTGAAGAAATCAACTTTCTTAAATCTTTAAGTAATGAGATTCAAGAAAATGATTGGTTTGCTGACGACGGGGTTACCCAATGGATTAATCATATAGAATTAAAAGCAGAAAGGGCAATTGAAATGGAAATGGAAAACTTGAAGAAAGTTTTAGCATGCCTTTCTATTGCAAAGCATAGCGGTATATTATGGTTTAACCAAGAGACGAATAAACCTCAAAGAGAAGACAATCTGCATTGTTTGTTTGTTGCAGGAGTAGAAGACGTTGCTTATTATGCTGAAAATTGTGACCCAGGAGATGACCCAGGTGGACTTTGCTCAGGATTTACAGCATTACATTCACTAAATGAATATGATAAATGTGACAATTAAATAAAAGAGTAAAGGCTAAGGGGTTTAAACTAAGATTTGCTCCTTAGCTTATTTTTCATTCCAATATTATATGATTATGTTTCAATTTTTATTACTGTTAGCTTTTCTACTTCAAACCAACAATGATATGATTCAAATAGAATATGAATATGAACAGGGAGATTACTTCGAATATGCCGTATATGCTTTTGATGGTGTAAATTCTTATCGCTATCTAAAACATAGTACAAGAGGGCAGGAAGAAAAGTTTGTGTTCAATACAAAAGATAGTACTGCAACTTTATATACAAAATCAGATTTTGGACGAATAAAAAAAGGTTTTGAAGATTTTTCTTTTTCTGATAATAAATCTACAATAGATTATGATATTGAAACTCATGAAAATATCCGAAAAAACATTTTAGGATATGATTGTTACGAAGTAGAAATTTTTGATAAAAGAGCGAATAGAAAACTGATAGTATTTGTAACGGACTCTTTTATAAAAATACCAATACAACATTTTTTAAATAAAAGATTTCCAAAGTTAGAAGGTTTTCCATTGCAGGTAATTGCAAATAAAAGAAATGCAATGGCTTTTAAAATATCTACAAAAGTGGATAATCTAGAATTATTAAAAAAAGAATATGAAGAAGA
>CAJQQY010000107.1 GCA_905480595.1 uncultured Saprospiraceae bacterium
GAGATTGATGAAGTAAATATTTTAAATGCCTCTTTTTTAGCGATGCATCGATCAGTTGATCAATTAGAAACAACTCCAACTTTGCTTTTAATTGATGGAAATCGATTTAATGCATATCCAAATATTGCACATGAATGTATCATAAAAGGAGATAGCAAATTTCGGTCAATTGCCGCAGCTTCTGTCTTGGCAAAAACTTACCGAGATGACTTTATGAAAAATTTAGCGAAGCAATTTCCTGATTATGGTTGGACTTCAAATAAAGGTTATCCTACGAAAGCGCATCGAGCTGCAATCAAAATTCATGGTGCAACCAAGCATCATCGAATGACTTTTCGTTTGCTGGCGGAAGAAGATTAATTTTTTGCCACAGACTTAGACTAGGGCAAAAAAACTACTGCAAAAACGGATTAAATTGTTTCTCATGCCCAATTGTCGTCGCTTGCATGTGCCCAGAGTAAACCTTTACATCATCTCCTAGCGGCAAAAATTTATTCTTAATAACTGAAATCAATGTTGGAAAATCCCCTCCTGGTAAATCCGTTCGTCCAATACTTTCTCTAAATAAAACATCTCCAGCAATCAAGTATTTATCTTTTTTACAGAAAAAAGAAATACTAGCGGGAGAGTGTCCTGGCGTAAAAAGTGTTTCCAATTCAGTATTTCCAAATTTGATAATATCTCCTTCTTCGATAAATTTAGTTGCTGCTGGTGAAGGTTCTGGAAACGGAATTCCATAGCTTTGACTAATCATCGGAGCAGCTTCCAAAACAGGAATTTCACCTCGATGAATTTCTAGTTCCAAATTATATTTTTCTGCAACAAACCTATTTCCAAAAATATGATCGAGGTGACAATGCGTGTTGATAAGTCGCACCGGTTTCAAGTCATTTTTTTCAATAAATTCAACCAACTGATCTTTTTCATTTTGAGTAAAGCATCCAGGATCTATGATGATACATTCTTTTGTTTCATCGTGTAGGATGTAGGTATTCTCCTGAAAAGGATTAAACGTGAATTTGGCAACAAGACTCATCTTTTTTCGTTTTTATTTATACTATTAGAATATCTATGAAATTTTGTATTCAAGGCTGCAAATAAAATCATTTTACGCGAATTCATCAAACAATAGATTTATATTAATGTTATAATACCATTTAATTGCGAATTTGATTTTACTAAAAAAAAACAGCACCTTAAAAATGAATAAAAAAAAGAACTAAATTTCTTTGATTTACTCACCTAAATGCTCTTTTTTTCGTCGTTAAAACTAAGGAACTTCATAGCACCTATTTTATCACTACACAATTTTGAACTATGCGACTGCAAAAATATTTACTTCTCTTCTTTGCTACCTGCTTTTGCACTTTATCTTTTGCCCAAACCAATCAAGTTGAATTTGGGAAAAACCGTGTTCAATATCATGATGATTTTGATGACTGGTTGATGTATGAAAGTTATAATTTCATTACTTATTGGTATGGAAAAGGAAGAAATATTGGTCAATCAGTTGTCTTGATGGCAGAGCAAGATTACGATGGTATTCAAAATATTTTGGAACATCGGATGAATGATAAAATAGAAATTATTGTCTATACTGATATTACTGATTTAAAACAAAGCAATATTGGAAGTGAAGAAGCATTTGTCAATACAGGTGGTCAAACTAAAATTGTTGGTAACAAAATTTTCGTTCACTTCAATGGAGACCATAATAATCTACGCCAACAAGTTCGGGAAGGAATCGCTTCGGTTTATTTGAATGCAATGTTGTTTGGTGCCAACTTGCAGGAGATTGTTCAGAATGCGGTGATGATGAATTTGCCCGAATGGTTTAAAGATGGTTTGATTTCATATGTAGGCAATGAGTGGAATACAGAATTAGATAATCGATTGCGAGATGTAATTTTGCATGAAGATTTTGAAGACTTCGAAGACATTGCCGAGAAATACCCAAAACTTGCAGGTCATGCTTTGTGGTATTACATCGGTCAAAATTATGGAAAAAGTACCGTTAGTAATTTATTGTATTTGACTAGAATCAATCGAAGTGTAGAGAGTGGATTTTTGTACGTACTCGGAAGTTCTTATAATCGAACGTTAGACAGTTGGATGATGTACTTCAGACAACGATACAAAGCTGAAGCAAAGGGATTAGCAGAAATTGAAGGCGAAAATATTACGATAAAAAACAAACGTAAACTTCCTTTGACACAAGTAAAAATTAGTCCTGATGGAAAAAAGGTTGCTTATGTTCTTAATGAAATTGGAAAATACAAAGTCTATATTCAAGACCTTCAAACAGGTGATCGAACAGTAGTTATCAAAAATGGTTTCAGAAATGCTTTCCAAGCAACTGATTATAATTATCCTCTCCTCGCATGGAATCCAAATAATATAGAACTCGGAATTATTTTGGAAAAAAGAGATGTGATCAAGACAGTTCAATATGATCTAAATACGAAGAAAAAAACAAATGACTTTTTAGATCCTCAGTACGATAGAATCTATAGTATGGATTATATCAATACTGGAAAATTAGTTTTAACTGCACAGGTGAATGGTTATTCTGATGTTTTCACTTATACTTTTTCTACTCGACAAACAGCGAGAATCACAAATGATTTTTGGGATGATTTAAATGCTTCGTTTGTAAAAATTCATGGACAAAAAGGAATTCTATTTTCTTCTAATCGTCAAGATGTGATGATCGAAAAAAGTAATTTGGATTCAATTCTTCCAATCAATACTTTCGATTTATTCTATTATAGTTTTGACAAAAGATCCAATGAGTTAGTTCGAGTGACCAATACTCCTTTGGCCAATGAATGGAAAGCCACTCAAGTGGATAGTACCTGGTTCACTTACATCAGCGACGAAAGTGGAATTTTTAATCGAAAGTCAGGTTATCTGGAAGACTTCGTTGCATATTATGAAAAAACCCATCACCTAAATGATGGATCAAAAATCGTTTTGCATCAAGATTCAACTTTAGCTAATTTGGATAGCATGATGATCGACTCAACTACATTTCAACCTATTGTAAAAACGCGTTCGCTCGTTCAAAATAATACTAACTATAATCGAAATATTGTGGAGCAACACACCGCTCCTCGAGTGAATAAATTAGTTGAAACAGTTTTCGCAGATGACATTTATAAAGTTTACATCCGAGAGATGAATCCTGAGAAAACGATAGAACCTCGAACAACTCGCTTCCATCGTCAAAAACTAAAACAACTGGAAAGTCTCAGCAGTCAACCCGTTCCTGAAGTCAAAGAAAGTAATATTGGGATTCAAATTTTGGAAGAAGCAAAAACGCAAGAACCAATTGAAGTCGCAGATATCCCCGCTGAAAAACAGGATACCAATAAAATTGATATTGACAATTATATGTTCCAAAGTGAATTTGATGAAGAGGAAACTCCAGCGGAAATTGTTGTCGTAGAAAAGGATGAAGGCGAATTGAGATTACAACGTGTTCCAACTGAAACACCTCCCATAGTAGCTGCTCCAGAAGACAATAATAAATTGGTCACTTTTCGTCCTGCACGAATTATACCTTATCGTTTAAAATTTAAAACGGACTTTATCACCACTACTTTAGACAACAGCTTATTGTTCGGCGGTTTAGATAGTTACGCAGGAGAACGTCAAGAATTTTCTTATCCACCTCCTGGAATTTTATTAAAAGCCAATTTCAAAGATTTATTTGAAGATTACATAGTAGAAGGAGGTGTTCGATTACCGACGACATTTAATGGAACAGAATTCTTTTTATTATTTGATAATAAAAAAGGTCTATTAGATAAACGATTTGCGGTATATCGAAAATCAGCTCGATATAATTTACAACCAGTTTCTAACTCTCCAAACCCAAAACTTCGAGAGACTAGTTTTATTGGATATTTTGAAGCGCGATATCCTTTGGATATTTTTAGAAGCATCCGTGCATCTTCGACTTTGAGATTAGATAATCAATTTTTACTTTCGACAGATGCAATTACTTTGAGTGCGCCAGTCAATCCTGAGCAACGGTTAGGGCTAAAATTAGAATATGTTTTTGACAACACATTAGATGTTGCCATCAATATAAAAAATGGAACTAGATATAAGGTTTCTGCGGAAGTCATCAAAAGGATTGAGGTTGAATTGATTGATAATCCTAAAGTAGATTTAGGATCAGGTTTTATGACTGTTTTAGGAATTGATGCTAGACATTATCAACGGTTGGACAAGCGATCAATTTTAGCTGCAAGATTCGCGGCTGCAACCTCTTTTGGTTCTGAAAATATTTTGTACACTTTGGGTGGCGTTGATGGTTGGTTATTTCCATCTTTCAATAATGAAATTGATTATCCTTCTGATGAAAAATTTGCTTACCAAACGCTAGCTAATAATGTTCGTGGTTTTAGAAGTAATATTCGAAATGGAAGTTCTTATGCATTATTCAATGCTGAATTAAGAATCCCAATTATTACTTATTTCTCTAACTCGATTCGTTCTTCGTTTTTTAGAAATCTACAATTGACAGGCTTCTTCGATGTCGGAACTGCTTGGCAAGGTTCGACTCCGTTTAGTGACGAAAACCCTTTGAATACAACTTTTGTAACTGGCGACAATGCACCTGTTCAGATTAAGGTTAATTATTTTAGAGATCCAGTTGTAGCAGGTTATGGCTTTGGTGTGCGAAGTATGTTGTTTGGATATTTTATCCGATTGGATTATGGATGGGGAATTGAGACCAGAGTGGTGCAAGATCCGAGATGGCATTTTGCAATGGGACTAGATTTTTAGAAAAAATATTCCAAAAAAAAGGTGATTACAAGTAGTTGTAATCACCTTTTTTTATTTATGCTCAACAATAATTAATTGAACGATTTTTAGTTTTAAAACAAATTTCAAATAAAATCCTTACCTTCAAAATCCAATCAAACAATAATACTTATGTCTGATTTTTTGAAAAAAATCGTCTTCATTAGCTTCTTATTTTTTTGCATTTCATCTTGCGAAGAATCATCTAATAACAATACTTCTACGAATCCTCCTGAAGTAACAACACCTCCTTCAACTCAACCAATTCCAAAAGTTGCCGAAAAAAAGGGTTGCGAAATCAAAGGAAAAATACTGGAAGGCAATCGCAAATTAGTGGAAAGTAGAAACACTTTAGTTTGCATCGTCGCAGATGAGAAAGAGAGTCATCGAAAATTAGAAATTTATAATACTTCAACTTGTGAAATAATTAGAAGCGAAATTCTTCCAGTCAACATCAGCGCAGATTTCCCCTACCTGATTGCCGATATTATTTATAATAAAAGTAGTCACTTGGTTGCAATCAAAGGCTACGGAGCTGTTTATTGTTATGATGTCGAAAATCAGAAATTGATGGATGCATTGATTCCTGATTTTTTAAATGAACGAATTGCTGCGGATGCTTCTTCTGGAAAAATTAAACATTTGGAAGTTTGGGAAAGTTACTTGATTGGTTTTGCGGAGGACATTGGTGCTTTTGTTTTTGATTTATCAAATACCGAACAACCAAAAAAATTGCTACCTGCTGCAGAGTTTGATTTAAGTGAAGGCGAGGGCGAAGACTTTACTTCTTTGTTTTTTTTGAAATCTCAAAATGGAGAAGATACTTACCAAGCTGTTTCCCCTAGCTATGATTATGATAATTTTAAATTACAAATCAACCCTCTTTTTGAAACGCCAAAAAATGTGAATATTTCTATTCCAAAAAAAGACCAAGACAATCGTTTCATTGTTTTAAACATGAAAGATAAAAGTGTTTTTGCAGTTGACATGGAAACTCAAAAAAATGTAGCTTTGCCCGACCAAATCAAAAATAAAACCAACAAGGAAATCATTAATTGGTTAAAAACCCAAGGGTGATTTTTTGCCGCAGAAGACGCTGATTTATACGATTTTCATGATGTTCCCAGAATTGTATTTATTAAAACATGCACAAAACGAGGATCATAAAAAATCATGTAAATCAGCGTCCTCTGCGGCAAAAAATTAGCAGCAAAAAAGCTCATCATGCAAATTTTAAATCTAGATACCTACTCCATTTTCGTCGGAGACATTTGGAAAAACCTTCAGCAATTTTTATCAGAAAAAAATTACTCCCATACTTTTATCCTCGTCGATGAAAATACGATGGAATGTTGCCTCCCAATCTTTTTCGAAAAAATAAAAAATACGAACTCGGAAATCATCATCATTCCGCCTGGCGAGATTAATAAAACACTCGATACATGCCAACACATTTGGAGTGAACTCATGCGAATGAATGCTGATCGAAAATCATTACTCATCAATTTAGGTGGTGGTGTGATTGGCGACATGGGCGGTTTCTGTGCATCAACTTATAAGCGTGGAATTGACTTTATTCAAATTCCTACGACACTACTTTCACAAGTAGATTCTTCGATAGGAGGGAAGCTTGGAATTGATTTTGACAATGTGAAAAATAGCATTGGTGTTTTCCAAAATCCGCAAGCCGTTTTTATTGATCCTATCTTTTTTGACACTTTGCCAATTGAAGAAATTCGAAGTGGAATGGCTGAAATGTTGAAGCATGGTTTGATTCAAAATGCAGCGCATTGGGAAGAGCTTTTGAAAATTGAAAACTTGGAAGAAGTTGATTGGGAAAAAT
Organism: uncultured Saprospiraceae bacterium; assembly: GCA_905480595.1. Taxonomy (GTDB): domain Bacteria; phylum Bacteroidota; class Bacteroidia; order Chitinophagales; family Saprospiraceae; genus CAJQQY01. The sequence goes on from CAJQQY010000107.1 coordinate 6,659, forward strand.
ATATTCCGACTTCTCTAAAAGTGAAACAACACATCGTAGAGGAAGATCCTTTTGAAAAAAATATTCGCAAGGCGCTTAATTTTGGGCATACAATTGGTCATGCGGTGGAGACTTTATTTTTGGAAACGGAAACGCCTCTTCGACACGGAGAAGCGATTGCGATTGGAATGATGTGTGAGGCCTTTTTATCTTTTAAAAAAGCTGGTTTACCTGAAAATGAATTTCAACTCATCTTTGATTTTTTCCAAAAGAAATACCCGCAGGTTCATTTACCAAAGGAAGATTTTCCAACCTTAATTAATTGGATGAGGAAGGATAAAAAGAATGAAAATGATGCGATTAATTTTACGATGTTGAAAGGGATCGGGGAGATGTTGATTAATCAGACTTGCGAGGAAAAAGAAATTATCGAGACATTAGAATTTTATAATAATCACACAAAGATTTAATTATTGAAACACAAAAGGCACAAAAAATGTGAATCTTTTGTGCCTTTTGTGTTTCAATAAAAAATCATCAATCAACCAACGCTCCCAACTCCCTCACCAATTCCTCATACCGCTCAAACGCATCCTTCCCAGGCATCTGATCCGCTCGAACAACCACGCCATACAAATACCCAATTTGGGAAAGTAATTTAGGTTGCGTATATCTTCCTTTTGATTGTACCAAAGCATTTTCTAATTTTTTCAACGCTTTTTTCTCATCAGAATCCTCTTTTAGTTTCTTTAATTTTTTCTCCACCTCATTCGCTTCTTTTTTTGCTTTGGAATATAAATCCACAATCTGGAGTGCCAAGGCTTCCTGTGTTTTCATATCTTCATACGTTACTCCTTCTTCCAAAATTCTAGGATCTGCCATCAACTCAAATGACTGTCGAAGTTCCTCTTTTCCCATTTGCAGAACGACAGAATATTTCCCTGGAGAAACCATTGGCCCATTTCGATATGCTCGTTTTTTATCTTTATCCCAAGTACCTGCATGTCTCATATCCCAACGGAAACGATGGGTACCTTTTTGGTTTTTCAACTTTGTATTGATTGAATACGTGAACTCTTCGGTGGACATATTTCGTTTCGTCTCCTCTTTTTTCGCCAAGTCTTTTGGAGAAAAAGTACAAATAGTTTTCCCTGATGAATCTTCGATATGAAGCAAAAATGTCGAGTCAATTTTGTTCGGTAAAAAGTAATCAATACTAACTGACGGCGCTGGATAATTATGATCTATTTTCGAGTCAACACCTGAAGGTCGGTAGCGATAACGATAAGTATTTCTAGGTTGAAAGAGGTGTGCATTTTTTTGATCTAGTCTATCAAAATTTTGGCGAAGCGAACTAATATCGTCTACAATTTGAAAACCTCTTCCCATAGTCGACAAGACTAAATCGTTGCGATGAACTTTAATATCTGTGATTGGAGTGACTGGAAGATTTTGTTGAAACGACTCCCAGTTTTTTCCATCATCAAAAGAAATATACATTCCAAATTCAGTTCCTGCATACAATAATCCTGCTTGCTTTGGATCTTCTCTAACCACTCGGACAGGGTAGTCATTTGGAATTCCATTTTTCCCATTGGTTAGAAGTTCCCAGCTTTTCCCATAATTATTTGTTTTGAAAATATAAGGTTTCCAATCTCCTAATTGGTATCGAAGAACTGAAAAATATGCTTTGGCAGGATCATGTTTTGATGGCTCAACAGAATCTACTCGACCACCTTTACCTAGTTTTTTAGGCGTAACTTTTGCCCAATTCTTTCCTCCATCTTGAGTGACGTGAACTGGTCCATCATTTGCGCCTACCCATATTACACCCTGCTTAACTTTTGATTCTTGAATCGAATATATTGTGCTGTAAAATTCCTCACCTGTGATATCATTTGTAATTGGCGAACCTGAACGCATTTGTTTATCAGCTTCGAAAGCTGTCAAATCTGTGGAGATAATTTCCCAAGTTTTTCCTTCATCAGTTGTCTTGTGAACGAACTGTGAAGTATGATAAATTACTTTCGAATCATGCGGTGAAACATGAATCGGAGACACTCTTTGAAAACGGAATTTCAAATCTTTTGGATTGTGTCCATACATATTTCGAGCACCTACATCGTAGCGTTTTTCTTGCCCTGATTTTTTATTAAAAACACTAAAACGACCTTTACAATTTGAGTAAACAATATTTGAATTATCTGGATTTGGAACAGCTGGACCTGTTTCGCAACCTCCTGTATTCATTACATACCCGATACCTCCTGCTTGATGCGAAGTCGGCGGAACACTTGGAACAGAGACCGTCGAATAATTGTCTTGCTGACCTGCGTAGAGCCAATATGGCGTTTGATTATCAACTTCGACTTGGTAGAGTTCGGCAGTCGGTTGATTGAATTGAGTACTCCAAGTTTTACCTCCGTTGTGCGTTACATTTGCACCTCCGTCATTTCCTTGAACAAAAAGTTTTGAGTTATTTGGATTGATCCACATGTCATGATTATCTCCATGTGGTGTTCGCATTCTATTCCATTTTTTTCCGCCATTTGTTGATTTATAAAAACGAGTTGAGTTGACATAAACCGTTTCAACATCACTCGGGTCGGCTTCCACATTACAATAATAAAATGGCCGATCAGTCAGACCAAACTCATCTGAGACAAGTTCAAAACTTTCACCTTGATCATCACTTCGATAAAGTCCTGCAACTTTAAAAGGTGATGCTTCTACCAAGGCATATAAAACTTTAGAGTCGTCAGCTGAAACTGCGAGGTCAATTTTTCCCATCAACTCAGGTAAACCTTTTCCCATTTTTTTCCAAGAATTACCTCCATCGATGGATCGGTAAATTCCACTTTGTTTTCCCCCGCTGATGATCGTCCAAGGTTTTCGTTCTCCTCGCCAAGCTGCTGCATAAATGATATTTGGATTGGTTGGCATGAATTCGACATCGACAATTCCCGTTGTGTCAGAAATGTGAAGGACGTTTTTCCAAGTTGCGCCACCATCTTTTGTTCGATAAACTCCTCGCTCTTTGTTTGGCTGAAATGCTTGACCGATAGCTGCGACAAAAACTGTATTATGATCTTGTGGATGGATTTCGACTGCTCCGATTTGACCTACTTTTTTGAGGCCAATGTGCTGCCAAGTTTTGCCTGCATTGATTGATTTGTAAACTCCTTTTCCTGTAATCACGTTACTTCTCAAACCATCAGAACCTGTTCCGACGTAAACTATATTTGGATCATTTTGAGCGACTTGAATTGCTCCAATGGAAGGTGTTTCGAAAAATCCGTCAGAGACATTTTGCCAGGAAGTTCCGTAGTCTTCAGTTTTCCAAACTCCTCCTCCAGTTGCTCCCATATAGAAGGTATTGGGTTGAGTGGCAACTCCCGTGACGGCTGTGACTCGACCTCCGCGAGTTGGGCCGACATAACGATATTGGAAAATGTCAAAATTAGTTTGTGCAAAAGATTCGATGCTTCCTAAAAATGATAGGATTAAAATGAAGGTAAAATTGATTCTCATGTTTGAAATGTTTTTTCTCCGAAGATAGGAGAAAAATTACATTTCAAAAAAATAGTTTTTTAAAATCCTAAAGTTGAGTACTTCACCACACTCAAGTTCATTTGAGTGTGGTGAAGTATCTAATTCTTAATTAATATAATTAACGATTGAATTTAGTTGGTTTTGAAAACCGTCCTACAAATCAAACCCAATATCTCTTCGGAAATATTTTCCTTCAAATTCAATTCTCTCCGCGTTCTTTTTTGAAACTTCCAAAGCTGCTTTAAAATCATCTCCGTAAGATGTTATTGCCATGACTCGTCCTCCATTCGTCAATATTTTCCCATCTTCTTCTCGCGTTCCCGCATGAAAAAGGATACTGTCATCGATAGCATTTAATCCATGCATTTCTTTTCCTTTTTCGTAAGCTTCTGGATAACCACCTGAAACTAAAAACATGGTAGTCGCTGCTCGTTCATCTATTTCGATAGTTTCATTTTCTAACGTTCCTTCTCCGACAGCTTTCATCAATTGCGCCAAGTCATTTTTTAACCTTGGGAAAACAACTTCTGTCTCAGGATCACCCATTCGGCAATTATATTCAATCACGTAAGGTTCATTATTCACTCGAATCAATCCGATGAAAATAAATCCTTTATAATCAAAACCTCTTTCTTGGATTCCTTTGATGGTTGGTTTGATGACTCTTTCTTCCACTTTGTCCATCAACACTTTATCCACAAATGGGACTGGAGAAACTGCTCCCATTCCACCGGTATTTAATCCTTCGTCATTTTCACCAATTCGTTTGTAGTCTTTTGCAATGGGTAAAACTTTATAACTTTTTCCATCAGTCAAAACAAAAACAGAAAATTCGATACCATCTAAAAATTCTTCGATGACAACTTTTGCTCCGGCACTTCCAAATTTACCGCTCAACATTTCTTTGAATTCCTTTTGCGCTTCTTCGATGGTTGGCAAAATTAAAACACCTTTTCCTGCAGCTAATCCATCTGCTTTCAAAACGATTGGGGGCGTTTGCGTAGCGATATATTTTAAACCTCGCTCCAAAGTAACTGCTTCAAATTCCTCGTATCCCGCAGTTGGAATATTTTGCTCTGCCATAAATACTTTTCCAAAAGATTTACTTCCTTCCAATTTTGCTCCTTCTTTTGAAGGACCAATAACTGGCACATTTTTCAACTCGTCATCGTTTTTGAAAAAATCATAAATTCCTAAAACTAATGGTTCCTCTGGCCCAACGACAACTATGTTGATTTCGTTTTCCAAAACAAAAGATTTGATTTGGTCGAAGTCTTTAATGTTAAGTGCCACGTTAGTTCCGCAAGTTGCAGTTCCAGCATTTCCAGGTGCAATAAATAATTTTTCACAAAGTGGGCTCTGAGAAAATTTCCAAGAGAATGCATGTTCTCTTCCACCGCTTCCTAGGAGTAAAATATTCATGTTTAATTTTTTTTTGCAAAGATAATGTTGTGGGTGACTTTAGTCGGTTTGGGTGATATCTTTTTTTGAAAAAAAATAAAAAAGGTGTTCGCCATTTTTTGACGAACACCTTTTGTGTCTTTTTAATTCGGCTGAAGCCAAATCTACGAAGCGTTTTAATCGATTATTGTGATTTTCATCATATTGGTTCGATGTCTTGCCTTAAGCGGCATGCTTCCAGTATTAATGACTACATCTCCTTTATTGACTACTTTACTTTTTTTCAAAATTTCGGAAAGGTCATGTATCGTCTCGTCGGTAGTTGTAAATTTATCATAATAAAAACAATGTACACCCCAAACTAAACTCAAAGTATTCAACATATGATTACTATCTGAGAAAACATACATCTTCGCTTCAGGTCTATAACTTGAAACTTTAAAAGCAGTATATCCTGAGCTCGTTACTCCTAAAATTGCTTTGGCACCAACTTCCTCAGCAGTCTTTGCTGCATTTCGACAAATAGCATCTGATAAAAATGTCCTAGATTTTGAAGAAAGTTTTGGTCGTCTTTCTCTAGTTAATTTATATCCTTTTTCCGCTTCAGCAATAATTTTATTCATTTCCTCTACTACTTTTTCAGGATGCAAACCAACAGAAGTTTCTCCACTTAACATTACTGCATCTGCTCCATCCAAAACCGCATTGGCTACATCAGTTACTTCCGCTCGAGTTGGAATTGGATTGGTAATCATACTATCCATCATATGCGTAGCAACGATAACTGGTCGAGCTCTCTGACGACATTTCATGATGATTTGTTTTTGCAAATTTGGAAGTTGTTCGATAGGCACTTCGATTCCTAAATCTCCTCGGGCAACCATAATTCCATTTGACGCTTTGATAATTTTATCAATCCGCTCGATAGCTTCTGGTTTTTCGATTTTGGACATCACTTTTGCTTTATGTCCAGCCTTCTGAATGATTGCTTCTAATTCTTTCACATCTTTTGCAGAACGCACAAAGGAAAGTGCAATCCAATTAATGGAAGGAATTGTCAACATATAAGCTAAATCTTTTCGATCTTTCTCAGTCAAAGAAGGCAAAGAGATATTTGTATTTGGAAGATTGACACCTTTATTCGAAGACAATGTTCCTCCAAATAAAACTTTTAATTCTACTCTATCCTTTTTATTTGTTTTAACCACTTCAAACATCAACTTCCCGTCATCAACTAAAACCTTTTCTCCAACTTTTACATCACTTGCAAATTGAGGATAAGACATGTAAATTGCCTCTTTTGTACCGATACACTCTTTATTGACAAAAGTTAGTTTGTCCCCTGGTTTAAGTTCAAGAGCATTATCTTTAATTTTTCCAACTCTTAATTTTGGCCCTTGCAAGTCAGCTAATGTGCTCACATGCAAATTATATTTTTCATTAATATAATTGATATTATTGATCACCTTCACGTGATCCTCATGGGAACCATGTGAAAAATTCAATCGAAAAACATTAACGCCTGCCTGAACAAGTTCTAACAATTTTTCATAGGAGCTACATGCTGGGCCAACAGTTGCAACAATTTTCGTATTTTGATGATTAACTATATCCATAATTTTGGAATTTAATAACGGTGGTTTGATTTGTTACTTTTAAAAAAGCTAAGAGTCATAAAATTGTGTGTACGAATAAACTTAGTGTAAGTTTTACAATTACAAAGTGTAAATGTACATTTACTAATTGTTTTATCAAAAGTTGAAATGTAAAAAAATACATAAAAACTTTGGTTATCACTAGACTTATGGTTTATTTTGCACAGCATTTTATTAACAATGCTTGTTCTTTTTTACTTTTTTGATTTTGAATTTTCTCGAATCAAAGTTGCACTAACGCAAATGAAATAAAAAATAAGAGGGAATTTTTCAAAGTAAAAAAAAATAAGCTCAAAAGCGTATTAAATATGTCAAGTATTGCAGAAAGAGTAAACAAAATTATCATTGACAAATTAGGAGTTGATGATTCAGAAGTTGTGCCTACAGCTAGTTTTACCAATGATTTAGGTGCAGATTCATTAGATACTGTTGAATTAATCATGGAATTCGAAAAAGAATTCAATGTAAATATTCCAGATGAACAAGCTGAGAATATCGCAACAGTAGGAGATGCTATTTCTTACTTAGAAGGAAAGGTTGAAGCTTAATTCCGCTTTTCTTCAAACTTCAAATAACGATTGAGTTATTTAACCATTCCACAAATCAGAAGGAAAACCTTCTGGTTTGTGGTTTTTTCTACAAATTATTCTTTTCCCAAATTATTTTTTCGAAACGACACTTTTAAGGGAAGTTTTAAAAAATGACTCTCCTTTTTTCGAAAAATATCATTTAATTATTCCTAAAACATTACGTTGATAAGTTTCTAAAATTTATTAATCAACATGTTGAAACCAATAATACATAAAATATGAGAAGGGTTGTTGTAACTGGATTAGGGGCAATGACCCCGATTGGAAATACCGTTCAAGATTACTTGAAAGGATTGCAAAATGGAGTCAGCGGAGCTGGTTTGATTACTCAATTTGATGCGAGTTTATTTAAAACTAAATTTGCTTGTGAAGTAAAAGGTTTTAATGCAGAAGATCATATGCATCGAAGAGAGGCTCGTCGAATTGATCGATTTTCACAATTTGCTTTAGTCGTTGCAGATGAGGCAATGAAAGATTCTGGTCTGGATGTGGAAAAAATTGACTTAGATAAAGCAGGTGTGATTTGGGCATCTGGAATTGGAGGATTACATTCTTTGGAAGAAGAAGTTGAATCCTTTTTAAAAGGAGATGGAACACCTCGATATAATCCTTTTATCATTCCAAAAATTATTGGAGATATTGCTGCTGGGCATATTTCTATCAAATTTGGATTCCGAGGAGTGAATTATTCTACTGTTTCTGCTTGTTCTTCTTCTTCACATGCGATAAGTAATGCCATGGATTATATCCGTTTAGGTCGAGCTGATGTCGTAATTACTGGAGGTTCTGAAGCAACTGTTGCGAAACTTTGCATTGGTGGATTTAATTCCATGAAAGCGCTTTCTACTCGTAATGATGACTTTAAAACTGCATCTCGACCATTCGATTTGGATCGAGATGGATTTGTTTTAGGAGAAGGTGCTGGAGGTTTAGTTTTAGAAGAATACGAACATGCTAAAAAGCGTGGCGCAAAAATATATGCCGAAATAGTTGGAGCAGGAGCAACTGCTGATGCACATCATATTACCGCTCCACACCCTGAAGGGCTAGGTGCAAGAAATGTGATGAAGATGGCATTAAATGATGCAAAGATGAACCCTGAAGACATAGATTACGTAAACGTACATGGAACTTCAACTCCGTTGGGAGACATTGCTGAAACAAAAGCAATCCGACAAGTTTTTGGAGAGCATGCTTACAATATGAATATCAGTTCTACCAAGTCGATGACTGGTCATTTATTAGGTGCAGCAGGAGCGATTGAATCGATTGCGGGAATTTTAGCAATTAATCATAACTTTGTACCACCTACGATTAACCATTTTACTGACGATCCAGATCTTGATAATAAATTGAATTTGACATTCAACCAAGCGCAAGAACGAGAAGTGAATGCAGTTTTAAGTAATACTTTTGGATTTGGAGGGCATAATTCTTCCGTCATCTTTAAGAAGTTAAAAGACTAAAAGTTCATCTTATTGTTTTTTCTTATTTGTATTTTTACAAAGAGGAAACCCATTTTAAGAAATTAATATGAGTTTTTGAGTACAATCTCATCAACTCATACAAGACATATAATTTACAATAGCACTTCGTTCAGGTATTTATTTTTTGATGTGCAATTAATTTTGGTTATTAGGTTGTTATCTTTTGACATCTTATTTTAGCTGCACGAAGTGTTTATTTTATAGGTTTATACGTTTTCCTTTCAAAAAAACAGTTAATCATACTAGTCGAATTTTTTTACAATTCGGCACTCTACATAATAGCCTGGTAACCAGAGATTTGTAAATAAGTACTAATACATTTTTAGTGCTTCAAAAATTAATTAACCTTTGAATTTCTTATTTAGGTTTTATAACTTTTATCTATCCGATGATAAAGGTTTAGCCAGAAAAATGAGAAGCTTGATAGGCTTTACGCCTTCAAAACTCTCAATCTTTAAATTAGCCTTTTACCACAAGTCTGCTTCCAATGATAAAATGAATGCCATCACTAGCAATGAACGGCTAGAGTATTTGGGTGACGCTGTCTTGGGAACAATTGTGGCGGAGTACCTTTTTAAAAAGTACCCAAACAAAAATGAAGGCTTTCTTACCAAGATGCGCTCCAAAATTGTGAAGCGCCAGTCTCTCAACAAAATTGCAGACAAGATGGGATTGGATGTTATTCTTAATGAATACAACCAAACTCGATTGAGTCGCTCAATGTTGGGAAATGCACTTGAAGCATTGGTAGGTGCGGTGTACCTCGAATGTGGTTACAATGGAACGAAACGATATGTAATCAATAAAATTTTGAGGTCATATTTGGATATCCACGAATTAGAAGAATACGACGACAATTACAAAAGCCAACTTTTGGAACATTGCCAAAAAAATGGGCAAGTGGTTACCTATAAGATGTTGGCAAAGTACAAATTCGATAAGCGTGATCGCTTTAAGGTAGCGGTGATGATCGATGGAAAAAAATTAGCCACGGCTGATGATTTTAATAAAAAGAGTGC